>NZ_JBGLYV010000098.1:0-22662 GCF_047304225.1 Pseudomonas sp. Pseusp3
CTTTGTGGCGTACACGGCATTTGCGAACACTGAAGTGCCCTGTAGGAGCGAGCTTGCTCGCGAAGGACGTTAACGAAGACGTGCATTGTCTGATTGATCGCGGTGTGCTTGAAATTTTCGCGAGCAAGCTCGCTCCTACAGGTGTTTTGAGGCGGATGAGAGAACATGCGACATGTCCTGTGTCACCAGTTGTTCGAAGTTGTAACAACACCAACGGCTTATGCCCGCCATTTTTGAAATAGCTCAATAAAAACAATGGTTTAACCATCTGCTGAGCTTGTTACAGCCCATTTCTCCACCAATTGCCGCCTTACTGAACACTCGTTTAGTATGGTCTCAAGTCGCATCACCTCAGACCAATCACAATAATTCGAGGATTCCCATGACCACTCAATCGTCGCTGCTCAGCCAGGTCGAAGCAGGCGTTGCCTGGATCACCCTCAATCGCACTGCCCAGCGCAATGCGCTGGACATTCCGACGCTGAAAAACCTGCACGCCTTGCTCGACGGTTTCAACGCCGACCCTGCGGTGCGCGTGGTGGTGTTGACCGGTAGCGGCCGCAGCTTCTGCGCCGGTGCCGACCTCGATGAATGGGCTGATGCCGAAGCCCGGGGCGCGCTGGAAACCTACGGCTGGACCGAAACCGCCCACGCTCTGATGACCCGCCTGCACAGCCTGGAAAAACCGACCATCGCCGCCATCAACGGCACTGCCGTCGGCGCCGGGATGGACCTGACCCTGTGCTGCGACCTGCGCATCGCCGGGCAATCGGCCCGCTTCAAGGCCGGCTACACCAGCATGGCGTATTCGCCGGATGCGGGCGCCAGTTGGCACCTGCCGCGCCTGATCGGCAGCGAACAGGCCAAGCGCCTGCTGTTTCTCGATGAGTTGTGGGGCGCCGAGCGTGCCTTGGTCGCGGGCCTGGTCGGTGAAGTTTGCGCCGACGAGCAACTGCTGACCGCAGCCAGTGAACTGGCCGCACGCCTGGCCGCCGGACCGACCTTTGCCTTCGCCCAGACCAAAAAACTCATGCGTGAAGGCGCCGAACGCAGCCTGGCGGAACAACTGCAGGCCGAACTCGCCGCGGGCCTGCTCTGCGGTCGCAGCGAGGACGGCAACGAAGCCCTGCGCGCCGCCATGGAAAAACGCCCGGCACGCTTCATCGGCCGCTAATAACGAACGCTTTGCACACCTCTATCAGCACACGAACAACAGGTAGCACCATGAATTTCCAACTGACCCAAGAACAAGAAATGTTGGTGGACTCGGTACGCAGCTTCGTCGAGAAGGAACTGCTGCCCTATGAAGAGCAAGTCGACCGCGCCGACGAGGTGTCCCCGGAACTGGCCGCGCAGATTCGCGGCAAGGCGATTGCCGCCGGCTTCTACGCCTTCAACATGCCGGAAGAAGTGGGCGGTGGTGGCCTGGATTACCTGTCCCAGGCGCTGATCGAACGTGAACTGTCCAAGGTGTCCTGGGCGCTGCACGTGTTCGTCGCGCGGCCGTCGAAAATCCTCATGGCCTGCAAGGGCGAGCAGATCAATGACTACCTGCTGCCGTGCATCCAGGGCGAGAAGATCGACTGCTTCGCATTGACCGAGCCGGGTGCCGGCTCCGATGCCAATGCGATCAAGACCCGCGCCGTGCGTGAAGGCGACGACTTCATTCTCAACGGTAGCAAGCACTTCATCAGCCACGCCGGCCATGCTGACTTCGCCATTGTCTTCGCCGTCACCGACACCTACGAACACAACGGCAAGAAGCGCAATGCCGTGACGTCGTTCCTGGTCGACCGCAACACCCCGGGCATGACCATCCGCCGTGGGCCCAAGTGCGTGAGCAACCGTGGTTACCACACCTTCGAAATGTTCTTCGACGACTGCCGCGTACCGGCCAGCAAAGTGTTGGGCGAAGTCGGCAAGGGTTGGGACGTGGCCAACGCCTGGCTGACCGCCGGGCGCGTGATGGTCGCGGCCAACTGCGTCGGTCAGGCCCAGCGCGCGCTGGACGTGTCCTTGCAATGGGCGGCAGACCGCAAGCAGTTCGGCCAGCCGATCGGCACCTACCAGGGCGTGTCGTTCAAATTGGCCGACATGGCCACGCAAATCCGCGCCGCCGAACTGCTGACCCTGCACACCGCGTGGAAAATGGACCAGGGCACCATGACCGATGGCGAGGCCGGCATGGCCAAGCTGTTCGCCAGTGAAGTGCTCGGCCGTACCGCCGATGAGGCGGTGCAGATTTTCGGCGGCATGGGCCTGATGGACGAAGGTCCGGTGGAGCGCATCTGGCGTAACGCGCGGATCGAACGGATCTGGGAAGGCACCTCGGAAATCCAGCGCCACATCATTTCCCGCGAGCTGCTGCGGCCGCTGCTGCGCTGATCGGTCCGGAGAGTTCCCATGACCCAAACCATTCGTGACAACCTCAAACGCATGCTCGCGCCGCAACATGTGGCGTTTGTCGGCGGCCGGAGCATGGCGCGTGCCCTCAAGCGCTGTGCCGAAGGTGGCTACCAAGGGCAAATGTGGCTGGTCAACCCGCAACACGACAGCCTCGAAGGCGTACCCTGCGTGCGCACTATTGCCGATCTGCCATGCGGGCCGGATGCAGTCTTCATCGCCACCAACCGCGAACTGACCCTGACCTGCGTGGCCGAACTGGCCGCCATCGGCGCGGGCGGCGCGATCTGCTACGCCTCCGGTTTCGCCGAGACCGGCGCCGAAGGCCAGGCCCTGCAACAGCAATTGCTCGAGGCCGCTGGCGACATGGCCTTGCTCGGCCCCAACTGCTACGGCCTGCTCGACTACCTGCACAGCTCCGCGCTGTGGCCGGTGGCCCATGGCGGCAAAGCGGTGGAGAAGGGCGTGGCAGTGCTGACCCAGAGCGGCAACTTCGCCTACAACCTGTCCATGAGCGACCGCTCGCTGCCGGTGGCCTACATGGCCTCGGTCGGCAATCAGGCGCAACTGGGTGTCGCTGAACTGATGGACGTGTTGCTCGACGAACCTCGGGTCACCGCCATCGGCCTGCACCTCGAAGGCCTGAAGAACGTGCCGGGTTTCGCCCGCGCCGCGCATAAGGCACTGGAGAAGGGCATCCCGATCATTGCCCTGAAAACCGGCGTGTCGCAGATCGGCGCCGAGCTGGCCTTGAGTCACACCAGTTCGCTCTCCGGCTCCGATGCACTGTACGACGCGCTGTTCGATCGTCTCGGGGTAATCCGCGTCAGCGGCCCGGTGAGTTTTGTCGAAACCCTCAAGGCCGCGGCCTGCGGCAACCTGCCAGCGGGCAACAGCCTGATCGCGCTGGCCTGTTCCGGTGGTGACGCCGGGCTGATTGCCGACTACGCCGAACGCAATGACCTGGGCTTGCCCAAGCTCGACGACGGTCAGGTGGTTGAACTGGCCCAGGTGCTGCCGGGCTACGCCAACCTGGTCAACCCGCTGGATTTCACCACGGCAATCTGGGGTGACGGCGAAGCCTTGAACCGCATGCTCGACAGCGCGTTGCGCACCGAAGCCGACGCGGCGATGCTGGTGCTCGACTATCCGGCGGAGTTTACCGGCGAGCGCAAGGAATGCGACCTGCTGCTGGAGCTGTACTACGCGGCACTGGCGCGTCACGGCAAGACCGGTTTCGTGACCTCGGCCTTCCCCGAATTGCTGCCGGCCCATGCCCGTGAGCGTTTGCACGCGCAAGGCGTCGCGGCATTGCAGGGCGTTGAAGACGGGCTGGCCGCGTGGGGTCGCATCGCCGGTTATCAACGCAAGCGCCAGGCCTTGCTGGCGCTGGGCGAATCGGCGTTGGTCCCGCTGTGCCCGCAAGCACTGGACGGTGAGGGGCTTTTGCTCAATGAATGGGATTCCAAACAGGCCTTGCGAGCCTTTGGCCTGCCGACGCCAAACGGCGTACTGAGCACCCCGGATAAAGCCCTGAAGGACGCCGAGTCGCTGGGTTATCCGCTGGTATTGAAAGCCGTCAGTGCACAGCTGCCGCACAAGACCGAGGCCGGTGCCGTGGCGCTGAATCTCAAGGACGGTGCGGCATTGAGCGCCGCACTGGAGAGGATGCGCAGCAGCATTGCCGCCTACGCCCCGGGCGTACCGTTCGATCAACTGTTGCTGGAACCGATGGCCAGGCCGCCACTGGCCGAGCTGATCGTCGGCATCAAACGCGAAAACGATTTCGGCCTGGCCCTGGTGATCGGTGCCGGCGGCATTCTGGTCGAGCTGCTCAAGGACAGTCGCAGCCTGTTGCTGCCGACCACCGACGGCGCGATCCGCAATGCCTTGCTCAGCCTGCGCAGCGCACCGTTGCTGCAAGGTTTCCGGGGGCGCGAGTCGGCTGACCTGGATGCCCTGGTGACGGCGATCCGCGCGGTGGCCGATTACGCCTGCGAAAACGCCGCGCAATTGCTGGAGCTCGATGTGAACCCATTGTTGGTCGGTGCCCATGGCACGACCGCGGTCGATGCGTTGATTCGCCTCGGCCATGAGTGAGGACATGAACATGCAAAGCAAAACCTTGACCGGTGGCCAGGCGCTGGTGCGCCTGTTGGCCAACTACGGCGTCGATACCGTGTTCGGCATCCCCGGCGTACACACCCTGGAGCTGTATCGCGGCTTGCCCGGCAGTGGCATTCGCCACGTCCTGACCCGCCATGAACAGGGCGCCAGTTTCATGGCCGACGGCTACGCCCGGGTCAGCGGCAAACCCGGCGTGTGCTTCATCATCACCGGCCCGGGCGTAACCAACGCCGCCACCGGCATCGGCCAGGCCTACGCCGACTCGATCCCGATGCTGGTGATTTCCAGCGTCAACCACAGCGCCAGCCTCGGCAAGGGCTGGGGCAGCCTGCACGAGTGTCAGGACCAGCGGGCAATGACAGCGCCGATCACCGCGTTTTCCGCAGTGGCACTGACCGCCGAAGACCTGCCGGAACTGATCGCCCGAGCCTACGCGGTGTTCGACAGCGAGCGGCCGCGCCCGGTGCACATCTCGGTGCCGCTGGATGTGCTGTCGGCGCCGATCGCGCGTGACTGGAGCAACGACGTGGTGCGTCGTCCGGGGCGTGGTCCGGCGGCCGCCACTGCAATCGATCAGGCCGTGGCCAAACTCAACGAGGCGAAACGCCCGATGATCATCGCCGGTGGTGGTGCACTCAACGCCACTTCGCAACTGCAAGAGATCAGCACCCGACTTGCTGCTCCGCTGTTCACCAGCGTCGCCGGCAAGGGCTTGCTGCCGCCGGGTGCGCCACTCAACGCCGGCTCCTCGCTGTGTGTGGAACCGGGTTGGAATCTGATTGCCGAGGCCGATGTGGTGCTGGCGGTCGGCACCGAAATGGCCGACACCGACTTCTGGCGCGAACGCCTGCCAGTCAATGGCGAACTGCTGCGCGTCGATATCGACCCACGCAAATTCAATGATTTCTACCCATGCGCGGTGGCGTTGCATGGCGACGCGCAACAAACCCTCAGCGGTTTGCTCGAGCGCCTGCCGTCCGACGTGCGCGACGCTCGCGCAGCCATTGCCTCGGTTGCCGCACTGCGCGAAGCGGTCAAGGCCAGCCATGGCCCGTTGCAGTCCATCCATCAATCGATTCTCGACCGTATTGCTGCGGAGCTGCCGGAAAACGCCTTCATCAGCACCGACATGACCCAACTGGCCTACACCGGCAACTACGCCTTTGACAGTGCCGCCACCCGCAGCTGGTTGCATCCGACCGGCTACGGCACCCTGGGTTACGGCCTGCCGGCCGGTATCGGCGCCAAGTTCGGCGCACCGCAGCGACCGGGGCTGGTGCTGGTGGGCGACGGCGGGTTCCTCTACACCGCGCAGGAACTGGCGACCGCCGTCGAGGAACTGGACAGCCCGCTGGTGGTGCTGCTGTGGAACAACGACGCGCTGGGGCAGATCCGCGACGACATGCTCGGCCTGAACATCGAGCCCATCGGCGTATTGCCGCGCAACCCGGATTTCGCCGCCCTCGCTCGTGCGTTCGGCTGCACCGTGACCCAGCCGCAGAACCTCGCGGAACTGCAAACCGACCTGCGCCATGGCTTCACTCGCAACGGCGTCACCCTGATTGAGCTCAAGCATGCTTGCGTTCGCTGAGTTCACTGTAGGAGCGAGCACGCTCGCGATGGACGTCAACGATTACGCGCGCTGTCTGAATGACCGGGTTGCCCTAACGTTTTTCGCGAGCATGCTCGCTCCTACAGGGATCATGTTTATAGGAGGAAGGCCATGCGCTTTTCCGATCTGACTCAACGTATCGCCGGTGATGGCGCAGCCGCGTGGGATATTCACTACCGCGCCCTGGCGCTGCGCGAGCAGGGCGAAGACATTTTGCTGCTGTCCGTGGGCGACCCGGATTTCGACACGCCACAGCCCATCGTGCAGGGCGCCATCGACAGCCTGCTCAATGGAAACACGCACTATGCCGAGGTGCGCGGCAAGCGAGCCCTGCGTGAAGCCATCGCCAGACGCCACCACCAGCGCAGTGGCCAAGCCGTTTCGGCGGATCAGGTCACCGTGCTGGCCGGGGCGCAATGTGCGCTGTTCAGCGTGGCCCAGTGTGTACTCAATCCCGGTGACGAAGTGATCGTCGCCGAACCGATGTACGTGACCTACGAAGCGGTGTTCGGTGCTTGCGGCGCTGTGGTGGTGCCGGTACCGGTGCGCTCGGAAAACGGCTTTCGCGTGTTGCCCGAGGATGTCGCCGCGCGCATCACGCCACGCACCCGGGCACTGGCACTGAACAGCCCGCACAACCCGTCCGGCGCAAGTCTGCCGCGCAGCACGTGGGCCGCCTTGGCTGAGTTGTGCATCGGCCACGACCTGTGGTTGATTTCCGACGAGGTCTACAGCGAATTGCTGTTCGAAGGCGAACACGTCAGCCCGGCTAGCCTGCCGGGCATGGCCGAGCGCACGGCGACCCTCAACAGTCTGTCGAAATCCCACGCCATGACCGGTTGGCGCGTCGGCTGGGTGGTGGCGCCGCCATCGTTGGCCGCGCACCTGGAAAACCTCGCGCTATGCATGCTCTACGGCTCGCCGGATTTCATTCAGGACGCCGCCGTGGTGGCCCTGGAAAGCAACCTGCCGGAACTCGAAGCCATGCGCGACGCCTATCGCCAGCGTCGCGACCTGGTGTGCGACAGCCTGGCCGATTGCCCCGGCGTGCGGCCGTTGAAACCCGATGGTGGCATGTTCGTGATGCTCGATATCCGCGAAACCGGGCTCAGCGCCCAGGCGTTTGCCGACCGACTACTGGATCGCCACGGCGTTTCGGTATTGGCTGGCGAGGCCTTTGGTCCGAGCGCGGCGGGGCACATTCGACTCGGTCTGGTGGTCGATACCGAACCGCTGCGCGACGCCTGCCAGCGCATTGCCCGTTGTGCCCGAGAACTGATGGAGGCCCAGGTTCATGCTTGATTACAAGACACTGTTTATTGATGGCCGCTGGCAAAAACCGTCGGGGCAGGGCATCGCCGAGGTGATCAACCCGGCAACCGAAGAAGTGGCAGGCAGCGTGCCGCTGGGCGATGAGCGCGATGTCGACAATGCCGTGTCGGCGGCCCGCCGGGCATTCGATTCATGGTCGCGTACGCCGTCCAGTGTGCGCGCCGGCTGCATTCGCGCCCTGGCTGAGCAATTGCGCAATCGTGCCGATGAGATGGCCTCGGTCATCACCGCTGAACTGGGCATGCCGGTGCAATGGTGTCGCTCGGTGCAGGTCGACGGGCCGATCCTCGGCCTTGAGCAGTACGTCGAGCTGGCCGGGCTGATGGACGAAGTGCGCGAAGTCGGCAACTCGCTGGTGATTCGCGAAGCGGTGGGCGTCTGCGCGTTCATCAATCCGTGGAACTACCCGCTGCACCAGTTGATCGGCAAACTGGCCCCGGCACTGGCCGCCGGTTGCACGGTGGTGGTCAAGCCGAGCCAGGACACGCCGCTGCACGCCTTCCTGCTGGCGCAGATGATCGAGGACATCGGTTTGCCGGCCGGGGTGTTCAACCTGGTCAGCGGGCCGGGTTCGAAAGTCGGCGAAGCACTGGCCAAACACCCGGACGTGGACATGGTGTCGTTCACCGGGTCCACCGGCGCCGGGGTGCGGGTCGCGCAGGCAGCGGCGCCTTCGGTGAAACGGGTGTGCCTGGAACTGGGCGGCAAGTCGCCGCTGCTGATCGCCGAGGATGCGGACCTGGCAGCGGCCGTGCGCTACGGCGTGCAGGACGTGATGATCAACTCCGGCCAGACCTGCACCGCGCTGACCCGCATGCTGCTGCCAGCCAGCCGCTACGCCGAGGCCGTCGAACTGGCGCTGGCGGAAACCTTGAGCCTGCGCATGGGCGATCCCCTCGACCCGCAAAGTTTCCTCGGCCCGATGTGTTCGGCCGGGCAACGGCGCACCGTGCTCGACTACATCAAGGTCGGTCAACAGGAAGGCGCACGGTTGCTGTGTGGCGGTGACACACCGGCGGCGTTCGAGCGCGGGTTCTATGTCAGCCCGACGCTGTTCGCCGATGTCGACAACCGCATGCGCATCGCCCAGGAAGAAATCTTCGGCCCGGTGCTGTGCCTGATTCCCTACACCGATGAGGCGCAAGCGATCCAGATCGCCAATGACTCACCGTTCGGCCTGTCCAGCGGCGTCTGGGCCGGCAGTGCCGAGCGTGCCTTGCAACTGGGGCGGCAGATGCGCGCCGGCCAGTGCTTCCTCAATGGCGCGGCGTTCAATTATCAGGCGCCGTTCGGTGGCTACAAACAATCGGGCAATGGTCGGGAGTGGGGGGAAGAGGGACTGAACGAGTTCGTCGAAGTGAAGGCGATCCAGGTGTGACGGCTGGCGATTCAAACGTTGTATGCACCGGGCCCTGGCCCGGTGCTTTGCGTGGCATTGAATTGGTATTCCATTAGCGTTTGATCAGGGGCAATGCAATGAGCGATAACAAAAACAAGATTACTCAAGCGAACCATGAATTCAGCTTCCCGCGCAGAGATTTCCTCAAGTACAGCGCGGCGGCTGCGGCGGTGGCCGGAGCGTTCTCCATGGGGCTGCCGTTTGGCGCCTTTGCCGGGGAGGCCACGCCAAAACCCGGTGGCGTGCTGCGTCTGGGCCTGGCCGGTGGCAGCACCACCGACTCCAGGGACCCTGGCTCCTGGTCCGACACCTTCACCTTCGTCGGCTTCTCGGCGGTCTATAACACCCTGACCGAAATTGCCGTCGACGGCACGGCCATCCCCGAACTGGCCGAAAGCTGGACCTCGACCCCCGACGCGCGTGTCTGGACGTTCAAGGTTCGCCAGGGCGTGACCTTCCACAACGGCAAGACCCTGACCGCCGACGACGTGGTCGCTTCGATCCAGCATCACCTCGGCGAGAAATCCACCTCGGCGGCCAAGACTGTATTGGGCGACGTGGCCAAGGTCAGCGCCAATGGCAGCGACAGCGTGGTGTTCGAACTGCACTCGGGTAACGCCGATTTCTCCTACGTGGTCGCCGATTACCACCTGGCGATCATGCCGGGCAAGGATGGCATGGCCGACTGGCAGGCCGGTGCCGGCACCGGTGGCTATCGCCTCAAGGACTTCGAGCCGGGCGTGCGCATGACCCTGGAGCGCAGCCCCGATTACTGGAAACCGGGCCGGGCACACTTCGCCAGCGCCGAGTTGATTGCCATTTCCGACGGTGCGGCACGGGTCAATGCGCTGGTCACCGGGCAAGTGGACGTGATCAATAAGGTCGACCTGAAAACCGTCGCGCTGCTCAAGCGCAACCCGAACCTGGTCATCGAAGAAACCAAAGGCGCCCAGCACTACACCTTCCCGATGCTCACCGACAGCCAGGTGTTCCTCAACAATGACGTGCGTCTGGCGATGAAGCACGCGATCAACCGCGAAACCCTGCTGGCTTCGGTGCTGCACGGCTACGGCCTGGTGGGCAACGACCACCCGATTCAGCCCGGCAGCCGCTTCATCAACACCGCGCTGGAACAACGCACCTATGATCCGGACAAGTCGCGCTTCTACCTGAAAAAAGCCGGTCTGGATTCGCTCAAGGTCCGCCTGCAAGCCTCCGATGCGGCCTACACCGGCGCGGTGGATGCCTCGGTGCTGTTCAAGGAACAGGCCCGCGCCGCCGGGATAGACATCGATGTAGTGCGCGAGCCGGCGGACGGCTTCTTCTCCAACGTGTGGATGAAGCAGCCGTTCACCACTTCGTTCTGGTACAGCAGCCTGACCGCCGACCGCATGTTCAGCATTGGCTACGCCAAAGGCGCGGCGTGGAACGAAACCCACTGGGACAACCCGCGCTTCAACCAGCTGCTCAACGCCGCCCGCGGCGAGATGAACGACCCGCTGCGCCGCGAGATGTACAACGAAATGCAGGCGTTGTGCCGGGACGAGGGCGGGGCGATCGTGCCGCTGTTCGCCAGTTCCGTGGCGGCACGTTCCAACCGCGTGGTGCACGGCGGGCAGACCGCGCCCTATGGCGAGCTGGATGGCCTGCGGGTGATCGAGCGGTGGTGGCAGGCGTAAAAAATCGTCAAGCCAGTGAAGATCAAATGTGGGAGCGGGCTTGCTCGCGAATGCGGTGTGTCAGTCACCATAAATGTTTACTGACAGGGCCGCTTCGCGAGCAAGCCCGCTCCCACAGGGGAAATTCGCAGTCATCACAAATGTGCCCATTTCAAGGAATTGCGCGGTGAATAGTATTTTCAGGTTGCTACTTCAGCGTTTGGCATTGGGGCTGTTATCGCTGTTCGCGGTATCAGTGATCATTTTCCTGGCCGTCGGCATGCTCCCGGGCGATATCGCCCAGGCCATGCTCGGCCAGTCGGCCACCCCGGAAACCGTGGCGGCGTATCGAGCGCAACTGGGGCTGGACCTGCCGCCGTTGACCCGTTTCGGCCACTGGATCTGGCACCTGCTGCAAGGTGACCTCGGCGTGTCGCTGGCCAACCAGCGCCCGATTGCTGAACTGGTGGGCGCGCGTTTGGGCAACACCTTCAGCCTCGCCTTGCTGGCGGCACTGGTGTCGGTGCCGCTGGCCTTGCTGCTGGGGATGCTCGCGGCGTTATACCGCAACAGCTGGTTCGACCGGTTGCTCAACACCTCGGCCCTGAGCGCGGTGTCGTTCCCCGAGTTTTTCGTTGCCTACATCCTGATCCTGGTGTTCGCGGTGAAGCTCAACTGGTTCCCGAGCATTTCCAACCTGGCGCCGGATGCCTCGTTGGGCACGGTACTGCAACGCTCGGTGTTGCCGGTGGCGACCCTGAGCCTGGTGGTGATCGCGCAGATGATGCGCATGACCCGCGCCTCGTTGATCAACCTGCTGGCCAGCCCCTACATCGAAATGGCCCGGCTCAAGGGCATCAGCCAGTCGCGGATCATCTTCCGTCACGCCTTGCCCAACGCCCTGGCCCCAATCGTCAACGTGGTGGCGCTGAACCTGGCGTACCTGGTGGTCGGCGTGGTGGTGGTCGAGGTGGTGTTTGTCTATCCGGGGCTCGGCCAGTTGCTGGTGGATTCGGTGGCCAAGCGCGATATCCCGGTGGTGCAGGCTTGCAGCCTGATCTTCGCCGCGACCTACATCCTGCTCAACACCAGCGCCGATGTGCTGTCGATTGCCAGCAACCCACGCCTGATGCATCCGAAGGGGTAGACCATGAGCCTGTTGAAACAAGTATGGCGGGCGCCGTTGAGCGCCAGGTTCGGGTTGTCTATGATCCTGCTTTACGTGCTGGTGGCTATCTTCGCACCGGTATTGGCGCCGTTCGGCGAAACCCAAGTGGTGGGCGAGGGCTTCGCACCCTGGGGCGGGCAGTTCCTGTTGGGCACCGATAACCTGGGGCGTGACATGTTCAGCCGCCTGGTCTATGGCGCGCGCAATACCCTGGGCATCGCCTTCCTCACCACTGTCCTGGCGTTTCTGCTCGGTGGCTTGAGCGGCCTGATCGCGGCGATCAAGGGCGGCTGGGTCGATCAGGGATTGTCGCGGGTGGTGGACATCCTGATGGCCATTCCGCAACTGATCTTCGCCTTGCTGATCCTCAGCGTGGTCGGCACCACGGCGACGTCGCTGGTGTTGGTGATTGCACTGCTGGATGCGACCCGGGTGTTTCGCCTGTCTCGTGCCGTGGCGATGAACGTGGTGGTACAGGACTTCGTCGAAGCCGCACGCCTGCGTGGTGAAGGCCTGTGGTGGCTGGTGACCCGCGAGGTGCTGCCGAACGCGGCGGCACCGCTGATTGCCGAGTTCGGCCTGCGCTTCTGCTTCGTGTTCCTGTTTATCAGTGCGCTGTCGTTCCTCGGCCTGGGCATCCAGCCGCCCACCGCCGACTGGGGCAGCATGGTGCGCGACAACGCGGTGCTGATTACCTTCGGCGACATCAGTCCGCTGTTGCCCGCCCTGGCCGTGGCCTTGATCACGGTCAGCGTCAACTTCGTCGTCGACTGGATGCTGCACAAATCCAGCGGCCTCAAGGAATGCTGAACATGACGACTACCAAACCATTGCTGGAAATTCGCGACCTGCACATCGAAGGCCATTACGAAGACGCCTGGCATCCGCTGATCAAGGGCATCGACCTGACGCTGCAACGGGGCGAGGTGCTGGGCTTGATCGGCGAGTCCGGCGCGGGCAAGTCGACCCTCGGCCTGTCGGCCATGGGCTATACCCGCGACGGCTGCCGGATCACCGGCGGCTCGGTGCACTTCGACGGCATCGACCTGCTCAACGCCAAACCTGAAGCCCTGCGCAAACTGCGGGGCCTGCGGATTGCCTATGTGGCGCAGAGCGCGGCAGCCTCGTTCAACCCGGCCCATCGACTGATCGACCAGCACGTCGAAACCGCTGTGAAAAACGGCGGCATGAGCCGCGACCAGGCCATGCGCGACGCGGTGGAATTGTATCGGGTGCTGCGCCTGCCCAATCCCGAAACCATCGGCCAGCGTTATCCGCATCAGGTGTCCGGCGGCCAGTTGCAGCGGGTGATGACGGCCATGGCGATGGCCTGCCATCCGGACCTGATCATCTTCGACGAACCGACCACCGCGCTGGACGTCACCACCCAGATCGAAGTGCTGGCGGCCATCCGCGATGCGGTCGCGACCTATGGCAGTGCGGCGATCTACATCAGCCACGACCTGGCGGTGGTGGCGCAGATGGCCGACCGCATCATGGTGCTGCGCCACGGCAAGCTGGTGGAAGAGGCCGAGACCCGGCAGATGCTCGGCGATCCGCAGGAGGACTACACCAAGTCGCTGTGGGCGGTGCGCAGTTTTCGCACCGAGCCCAAGGCGTGCCCGCAACAGGAACAACCCCTGCTGGAACTGCGCAACAGCTGCGCCAGCTACGGCCAGCAACCGGTGCTGCACGACGTCTCCCTGAAGCTGTATCGCGGCCAGACCCTGGCGGTGATCGGCGAGTCCGGCAGTGGCAAAAGCTCCACCGCGCGGTTGATCACCGGTTTGCTGCCACCGACTTACGGCCAGGTGCTGTACGACGGTGAACCCTTGCCGGCGGACTTTCGCCAACGCAGCAAGGAACAACTGCGGCGCATCCAGATGATCTACCAGATCCCCGACACGGCGCTGAATCCAAGGCAGCGCATCGTCGACATCATCGGCCGGCCGTTGACGTTTTATCTGGGCCTCAAGGGTAAGGCCATGCGCGCCCGGGTTGCCGAACTGCTGGAGATGATCGAACTCGACCCGGCGACCTTCATGGATCGCCAGCCCCGGGAACTGTCCGGCGGGCAGAAACAACGCATCTGCATCGCCAGGGCCCTGGCGGCCGAACCGCAACTGATCATCTGCGACGAAGTGACCTCGGCCCTCGACCAACTGGTGGCTGAAGGCGTACTGAAATTGCTCAACCGCATCCAGCAACAACTGGGTGTGGCCTACCTGTTCATCACCCACGATGTCGCTACTGTACGGGCGATTGCCGATGAGGTATTGGTCATGCAACGGGGCAGGGTGGTGGACCACGGCTCGCGCAGCCAGATTTTCACCCCGCCGCATCAGGACTACACCGGGCTGCTGTTTTCTTCCGAACCGCAAATGGACCCCGACTGGCTCGACCGGTTGCTGGCCACGCGCGCCTCTACACCTTCAACCGATTCGCTGGAACAAGTCTAAGGAACCACCATGAAAGTACTGATCGTCCACGCTCACCCGGAGCCGCAATCCTTCACCGCCGCCCTGCGGGACCAGGCTGTCGCCACCCTCCAGGCCCAGGGCCACGAAGTGCAGGTCAGCGACCTGTACAAAATGAACTGGAACCCGGTAGCCAGCGATGCCGACTTCTCGAACCGGGAAAACCCCGAATACCTGGTCTATGCCCTGGAACAACGCCTGGGCGTGAAGAGCCAGTCGCTGGCGGCGGACATCCAGGCTGAGCTGGACAAACTGCTGTGGGCCGACCTGCTGATCCTCAACTTCCCGATCTTCTGGTTCTCCGCCCCGGCCATGCTCAAGGGCTGGATCGACCGGGTGCTGGTGTCCGGCATCTGCTATGGCGGCAAGCGCTTCTACGACCAGGGTGGCCTGGCCGGCAAGAAAGCACTGGTGACCGTGACCCTGGGCGGTCGTGAACACATGTTTGGCGAGGGCGCGATTCATGGTCCGCTGGAGGACATGCTGCGGCCGATCCTGCGCGGTACGCTGGCTTACGTCGGGTTCGATGTGCTGGAACCCTTCGTGGCCTGGCATGTGCCATACATCAGCGATGAAGCGCGCAAGGGCTTCCTCGACGACTACAGCCGCCGCCTGCAACACCTGAGCGATGATCAGCCGCTGGTGTTTCCGAAACTGTCGCAGTTCGATGAGCAGCTGTATCCGCTGGCAACCAATGCCTGACTAACACCACAACCCCCTGTGGGAGCGGGCTTGCTCGCGAACAGGATCTGTCTGCTGACTCGGATGGCGACTGACACACCGCTTTCGCGAGCAAGCCCGCTCCCACAGGTTCAGCTTTCCCCGCTCCAGGATTGTTCTGAATACGCAAACACTGAAGTCGCCGAGAATGGAATTGTTGGCGTAGTGGCTGGCTTGTAGCCTCCATTACGCCGAACACCACGATCCGCCAACGATCGGGTGGAGCTCAAGCCAGGGCTCATCAAGACGTCATACCTTGCTTTCGGCCACATGCCCCTTCGGGGGATTGGCGCCTAATAAAAATAAGGAAGGCAGGTATGAGTATTCGTGCATGGGGCTGTGCAGCAGCCCTGTTCGCACCCGTTCTGGGTGCCAACGTTTTGTTCCCCTCAATGGCTTGCGCCGCAGACGATCCGATGGGGTCGCTGGTACGCAGTGTGTTCGGCGACAGCCTTGAGCGTGAACATGGGATCAAGGTCTACGGCTGGGCTCAGGCCGGTGTGATCTATAACAACAACGGCACGGATGACGTCAGCAAGCAAAGCTTCTTCAATACCGACGAAGGTGTGAACCTCAACCAGTTCGCCCTGGCCGTGGAGAAAAAACCCAAGAGCAATGTGATCGGCCGCGTCGGGCCGTTTCCCGGGGCCATGCCGCAAGAGGCTGACTGGGGCTTCAATGTCACGGCGCTGTACGGCAAAGACGCGCGCTTCTTCAAAACCTACGGCTGGGACGAAGACCTGGGCGTCAACCGCGAAAACAAAGCCGAAGATCCGGCATTCACCATCGCCCAGGCGTACGCCGACTTCTACTTTCCGGTGCTCGGCGGTTCAGACCTGATGATCGGGATTTTCCACACGCCGCTGGAAAACGAAATCGGCTTCGCCTTGCCATCCCCGGCACCGACTGACTTCTACTCGCACACCTATTCGTTCATGCACGGCCCGGCCAAACATGCCGGCGCGCTGTATTCGTTCAAACTGCCTTCGAAACCTGGCGAAAGCATGCTCGGCTTCGAGCTGGGCGTCGTCCAGGGCTGGAACAACCTGCAAGACCCCAATCACTCGCCGGACGTCATCGCCAACGTGCGCTGGCGCTCGGCGGATTTCGGCACCTGGATCGACTGGGAAAACATCTACGGCAACGGCGCCGGCGACAGCTTCGCCGAATGCAGTTGTGGCTCGCCGCTGCCGGCGGGCACCAAGGATGACGATCTCAAACGCCTGGCGTCTTACCTGACCCTGTCGCAAGTGCTCGACCCGAACAATCGCGTGGCGCTGGAGTTGAACTACGGAAAGCAGGAGCAGGGTGCCTTCGCCGGGTTTGCCAACAAAAACGACGCCACATGGTATGGCACGGACGTGAACTGGTACCACAAGCTCAGCGAAAACCTGATGTGGAACAGCCGCGCCGAGTGGTTCTACACCGATGCACCGGTGCACGTGATGATGGCCAATATCGACCCGCACACCGGGATTCCCGATCCGACCTGGGGCAGTTTCTACGGTGTGACCACCAACCTGGCCTGGACGCCGACACCCAACGTGCGCCTGCGTCCGGAACTGCGCTACGACATCCATTCCGGCCCCGGCCGCGATGCCTATGCCGACGGGCAAAAGGACTCGCAAGTGGTCGCGTCATTCGACGTCAGCTCCTTCTTCTAAACGGATTTCAATGGTTTACCCCCTGACCCTGCGTGTTGGCTGAGCCACACGTGGCGACCCTGTTCGTCCAGGCTTTTGGAGTACTTACATGACAGATAACAATGACAAGAACCTGTTTGGCCGCGGCTTCTCCCGCCGAGATTTTCTTCGCAGTACCGGCGTTGCTGCCGGTGGCGTGGCGCTGTCCAGCCTGCCGTTCAACTTTGCCATCGGCAGCGAGCGGGTGATCAGGCTCGGTTATGTCAGCCCGCAGACCGGGCCGTTGGCGCCCTTTGCGGCTGCCGACAACTACATCATCGAGTCGCTCAAGCAAGTCTTGAAGAACTCGATCACCGTGGCCGGCAAGGCTTATCGCCTGGAGGTCATCGTCAAGGACAGCCAGTCCAACCCCAACCGCGCGGCGGAAGTGGCGAGCGAGCTGATTCTCTCGGATCAGGTCGACCTGATGCTGGTGTCGTCGACCCCGGAAACCACCAACCCGGTCTCCGACCAGTGCGAGATCAACGAGATTCCCTGCATCTCCACGGTTGCACCGTGGCAACCGTGGTTTTTCACCCGTGGCGGCAAGCCGGAGCAGGGCTTTGAGTGGACCTACCACTTCTTCTGGGGGCTGGAAGATGTAATCGGTACCTACAGCGCCATGTGGGGGGCGATGCCGTCCAACAAAATTGTCGGCGGCCTGTTCCCCAACGATGGCGATGGCAATGCGTGGGGCGATCAGAAGCTCGGTTTCCCGCCGGTACTGGCGCAAAAGGGTTTTCAGTTGGTCGATCCTGGCCGCTTCCAGAGTCTGACCGACGATTTCTCCGCGCAGATTGCCGCGTTCAAAAAGGCCGACGTCGAGATCGTCACCGGTGTGGTCATCCCGCCGGACCTGAGCACGTTCTGGACCCAGGCCCGGCAGCAAGGCTTCAATCCGAAAGCCGTGTCGGTGGGCAAGGCATTGTTGTTCCCGACGGCAGTCGAGGCATTGGGCAAGGCCGGCAACAATCTGTCGACCGAAATCTGGTGGAGCCCGACGCATCCGTTCAGCTCGTCATTGACCGGCGCCAGCGCCGGGCAACTGGCCCAAGGTTTTACCCAGGCTACCGGCAAGCAGTGGACGCAACCGTTGGGGTTCGTGCATGCCCTGTTCGAACTGGCCGTGGACATCCTCAAGCGCACCGAAGAAGTCGGTAATGCGCACGCAGTCCGCGATGCCTTGCTCAAGACCAACCTCAACACCGTGGTCGGGCCGATCAACTGGAACGGCGGACCGGTGAAGAACGTCGCCAAGACGCCTCTGGTCAGCGGCCAGTGGCGACTGGGCAAGGACAACAAATACGACCTGATCGTGACCAGCAATGCCACTGCGCCAGCGATTCCGTTGGGCGGTGAGATGCAGGCCATTACGTATTGATTGGGCAAAAGGACACGGGTGCACCATGCAACAGCCACTTCTACAAATGACCGATGTGCACAAGAGCTACGGCCAGGTGAAGGTCACGGATGCAATCGACCTGAACCTGCAACCGGGTGAGGCCCTGGGCATCATCGGCCCCAACGGCGCGGGTAAAAGCACGCTGTTCAACCTGATCGCCGGTGGTGTGGCGGCGGACAAAGGCACGATTCATTTCGAAGGCCGCAACGTCACCCGCGAACCGGTGTTCAAGCGCTGTCAGCAAGGCATCGGCCGCTCCCATCAGATTCCGCATCCGTTCGTGAAAATGACCGTGTTCGAGAACCTGTTGGTGGGCGCGACCTTCGGTGCGCGGTTGCGTGACAAGGAAGCCAGTCAGTGGTGTGCGCAAACACTGGAGCTCACCGGCCTGATGCGCAAGGCCAACGTGCTGGCCGGCTCTCTGACCTTGCTCGACCGCAAACGCCTGGAAATGGCCCGGGCCTTGTCGACCCAGCCGCGTCTGTTGTTGCTCGACGAAATTGCCGGAGGCCTGACCGAACCAGAATGCCTGGCATTGGTGGAAACCATTCAAGGCATCCACAAGTCCGGTGTTGCCATCATCTGGATCGAGCACATCGTGCATGCCTTGCTGGCGGTGGTCAGTCGCCTGACGGTGATCAACTTCGGCGCCAAACTGGCCGAAGGCGAGCCGCACAGTGTCATGGCCGACCCTCGGGTCCAGGACATTTACATGGGCATCGGGAGCTGACGCATGCTGACCATTGAAAAACTCTGTGCCGGTTACGGCGACTTTCAAGCGTTGTTCGACATCAGCCTGACCCTTGACGCCGGTGAAACCGTGGCGATCATCGGCTCCAACGGCGCGGGCAAATCGACGTTCCTGCGTTCGCTGGCCGGGCTGATAAAAAACCAGCCCGGCGCGATCCACTTCAAGGGCCAGGCCATTGGTGACCTCGCGGCCAATCAGGTGTTGGAGCGGGGCATCGCGCTGGTGCCGGAAGGCCGCAAGCTGTTTCCCTCGCTGACGGTCGAAGAAAACCTGCTGATCGGTGCCTACAGCAAACGCCCGGGACCATGGACGCTGAAACGCATCTATCAGCTATTCCCGGTGCTGGAAAAACTGCGCAAACGACCCGGCACTGCTCTGTCCGGCGGCCAGCAGCAAATGGTTGCGATTGGCCGGGGCCTGATGGCCAACCCGCATTTGCTGTTGTGCGACGAAATCAGCCTGGGCCTGGCGCCGACGACGATCAAGGACATCTACGCCGCGCTGCCCTCGATCAAGGCCGACGGCACCACGGTGATTCTCGTTGAGCAAGACATCAATCAGGCGCTGAGTGTCTGCGACCGTTTCTACTGCTTCCAGGAAGGGCGCGTGTCCCTGACCGGGCGCCCTGGGGACGCGGACAAAGCACAAATCAAAGCCGCGTATTTCGGGATCTAGTGATGGAATGGCTCAATACTTTGCTTCAAGGCATGTTGCTCGGCGGCCTGTACGCGATGTTCGCGGTAGGGCTGTCGCTGATGTTCGGCATCATGCGCCTGGTCAATATCGCCCACGGCGACTTCATCGTTCTGGCGTCGTACCTGGCGCTGCTGGTGGTCACTCATCTGGGGTTCAGCCCGCTGGCGAGCTTGCTGATCGTGGTGCCGCTGATGTTCTGTTTCGGCTATCTGCTGCAACGGTTGTTGCTCAACCGCACGCTGGGCACGGACATCCTGCCGCCGTTGCTGGTGACGTTCGGTCTGTCGATCATCGTGCAGAACGTCTTGCTGGAGTTTTTCAGCGCCGATAGCCAGAAGCTGTCCCAAGGCGATCTTGAGGTGGCCAGTGTCGGCATCGGCAGCTTGAGTGTGGGGGTGATGCCGCTGATCGTGTTCGCCAGTGCGTTGCTGATCATCGGCGGCCTGCAACTGCTGTTCTACAAGACCTCGCTGGGCCGGGCGTTTCGCGCCACGTCCGATGACCAGCACACCGCACGGCTGATGGGCATCAATAACGCGCACATCTTCGGTCTGGCCATGGCGCTGGCGATGGCGGTGGTGTCGATTGCCGGGATATTCCTGGCGATTCGCACCAGCTTCGATCCCACCGTGGGGCCGGCGCGCCTGCTGTACGGTTTCGAAGCGGTGATCATCGGTGGCCTGGGCAGTTTGTGGGGCACGCTGGCAGGCGGGGTGATTCTCGGTGTCGCGCAAGCCCTGGGCGCGAAGCTCGATCCCGGTTGGCAAATCCTCGCCGGTCACCTTGTGTTTCTGCTGATCCTGGTCGTGCGTCCGCGTGGCCTGTTTCCCCGGAGTGTCGACTGATGAATGCCCTGAATAATCCCGCGTTGGCCTGGCGCGTACAACGCACGACCACCAGCAGCACGATTGGTCTGTCCTTGCTGGGGCTCTGTGTATTGGTGCTGTTCAGCGCGCCGCTCTGGGCGGATCGTGCCAGTCTGCGTCTGGTGGTGGAGTTCGCGTATTACCTGGCACTGGCGCAAATGTGGAACCTGTTGGCGGGTTACGCCGGCATGGTCTCGGTCGGACAACAAGCGTTCGTTGGCTTGGGTGGTTATTTGCTGTTTATGCTGGCCACCCGGTTCGGCGTGCCGCCCTTGTTCGCCGTCTTGCTATCTGGCGTGTTGGTCGCGCTGCTGGCGATTCCGACGGCGCTGATCGTGTTTCGGCTGCGCGGTGCGTACTTCGCCATTGGTACCTGGGTGGTAGCAGAAGTGTTTCGCCTGGGCTTGGCGCAGATGAGCAGCCTCGGCGGCGGCTCGGGGCAAAGTCTGCCGGCGGCGATTGTTCGGCAGATCGGTAATGACCGGGACGGACGCGAAACGCTGATCTATTTCACCGCGCTGGCCATCGCCATTGCCGCTGTGGCCGTGGTGTTCTTCTTGCTGCGTTCGCGACAGGGGCTGGCGCTGGCGTCGATCCGTGATTCCGAGCCGGCATCCGGCAGTCTCGGTGTCGATACGTTCCGCACCAAACTGATGGTTTACGTGCTGGCCGCCGGGTGCACGGGCGTGGTCGGGGCGCTGATCTTCCTGCAAAAACTGCGAATTTCCCCGGACGCGGCGTTCAACCTGCAGGACTGGACGGCGGTGGTGATCTTCATCGTGATCATCGGCGGTATCGGCACCCTGGAAGGCCCATTGATCGGCACGCTGATTTACTTCGTGCTGCGCGGCTGCCTGGCGCAGTACGGTGCGGTGTACATGATCATCCTCGGCGTAGTGGCGGTGGTGATGATGCTCAAGGCCCCGCAAGGGGTGTGGGGGCTGATCAGCGAACGCCTGGGCTGGCAGGTTTTCCCGATGCAGAGACGTTTGTCTGTTCAATCCCGGCCATGACCTGTAGGAGCGAGCTCGCTCGCGATGGAGGCAAACGATGACGCGGGAAACCTGACTCACCCGGTGCCCTCTGGTTTTTCGCGAGCAAGCTCGCTCCTACAGACAGGTTTTCGCTCGGGATGTGGAGGGACAAGCTAACCTCCGCTGTTTATACAAGAACAAAAGCCTCCAGAGAACCTGCCCCATGGATCGTTTACTCAGTGTCGAAGCCTTTGTGCGGGTTGCCGAAACGGGCAATTTCGCCAAGGCGGCCCAGCAATTGGGCGTGACCCGCTCGGTGATCACCCACCGTATTCAGCAACTGGAACAGTTCATCAACGCGCCGCTGTTTCATCGCAGCACCCGTCATGTACGGCTCTCCGAAGTGGGCGAGACGTACTACAAGGAGTGCGCGGACATGGTCGCGGGCTTCAACTCGCTGACCGAGCACATGCGCGAACTGCGGGCCAAACCCACCGGCAAGCTGCGGGTGCAGATGCTGCCGGGGTTTGCCATCGGTCACTTTGGCCGCATGCTGGCCGAGTTCACCCGACTGTATCCGGACATCGAGGTCGACGTGATCGTCAACGACCGCGTGGTGGACCCCATCGAAGAAGGTTTCGATGTGGCGTTCCAGATGTTCCCGCCGATGGCCGAAACCCTGATCGAGCGCAAGCTGTTCAGCGTGCGCCGATTGTTCTGCATGTCGCCTGATTACGCCGACGAGTTCGGCGTGCCCACCCATCCCCAGGAGTTGTTGCAACACAAGATCGCCTTGTACGAAGGCTATCCATCGCGCAACCGCTGGATCTTCACCCGCGAAGACGAGCAGGTGGAGCTGAGCCTGCCGGGCCAGGTGCGTTCGAACTCGGTGCATTTGCTGCGCGATTACGCGCAGACCGGTGTGTGCATTGTCTGCCTGCCGACCCTGGTGGCCAGCGATGACTTGCTCAGCGGCCGGCTGATTCCGGTGTTGCCGGAATATGCCTTGTCCTCTTTCAACTTTTCCGCGGTGTATCCCGCCACCCAGCGCCGGGCCTTGAAAGTCCGTACGTTGATCGACTTTCTGGTGGACAACTTCGGCGATGAGCCATGCTGGGACAAGCCCTTGCTGGAGCGTGGCTGGGTTCGTTGAGTCTAAACACACCCAAACCTTGCAGGAGCGAGCCTGCTTGCGAAGGCTTTGTGTCTGGCGACGTTTTTTTGTGTACATATCCGTTTTTGCGGTAACGGCCACTAACGGTTCCGCTTTTACAGCGGGTTACTTTGAAAAGCCTGTAGGAGCGAGCTTGCTCGCGATGGTCGTCAACGATAACGCTGGCAGCCTGACACCCCGCGGTGTTCTGTCGTTTATCGCGAGCAAGCTCGCTCCTACAG
>NZ_JBGLYV010000099.1:0-21852 GCF_047304225.1 Pseudomonas sp. Pseusp3
GCCTCTCGGCGCCTTTCTCCGAGATGAAACTGCCGCCTCAGTAGGCTGTGGCCGCCTGAGTGTTGGTCACGGTTTTACCGTATACCAGCTTGATCACCGCTTCTGCTTCTTTCACGCGGCCTTTGCTGGCCAGCCAACGGGGCGACTCAGGGATGCCGCGGCGGATTATCACCACGATCAGACCCACTACTGCGCCACTGAACAACATCCAACGGCACATAGAGTGGTCGCCAGTCCAGGCCACTACGACATAACCACGATGAAGGCTGTCATAGCGCCTACTGACCATGCCAGGCCTGACAGTCCGATCATGAAAACTCGCCCTTCGTGGTGGCCCTGCAAGGCCGTAACCAGGTCGCGGTCCATGCCGGGGTAGAGGGTGTCCTGCAGAACATCACTGTTTCGCTGCCGTATTTCGATCAGGTGAGCAAAATCAAGTGAGGGCGGGAGCTTCTCGCGGGATACAAGTGACCGGTAGCGGACTGTTGACGCTGTTGGTCACGCTCGTCGGCCTGTTGTTTTTCACCTTTGTGCTGACCACCTTGTCACCCGTGGATCCGGCATTACGCATCGCCGGCGACCGCGCCAGTGAATCAACCCTGACTCAGGTGCGTACGGATCTGGGGCTCGATCAGCCCTGGCCGGTGCGATTCGGTCGCTACCTCAAGCAGCTGACACAGGGCACCTGGGCGTTTCGAATACATCCAGCCAACCTGTGCTGGATGATTTGAAACGTGCACTGCCCGCGACGCTGGAACTGGCGACCCTGGCGATCATTCTGGGCGCCAGCCTGGGATTGTCGTTGGGGCTGCTGGCTGCGTGGCGGCCAGGTGGCTGGGTCGACACTCTGGTGCGATTGTTTTCCCTGATTGGTTATTCGGTGCCGGTGTTCTGGCTTGGCTTGCTGATGTTGTTGCTGTTCTACGCAAAGTTGCAGTGGGCAGGAGGTCCGGGACGCCTGGATGATGGGTATTTCTACAGCATCGAATTGTCCAGCGGCTGGGTGCTCTGGGGTACCTGGCGCTCCGGTGAGTCGGGAGCGTTGGCGAATGCGTTTTCGCACCTGGTGTTGCCGGTGTTGGTCTTGGGTTTTTATGCCATGCCGGTATTTGCCGGCTCACGTGCTCTGCGTTGCTGGGTGAGATGGGCAAGGAATATGTGATGACCGCATTGGCTAAGGGCGCCGGGCGCGGGCGGGTGTTGTTGCGCCATGTTTTGCCCAATGTCGCCGGCACGTTGGTAGTGGTGGTTGCGCTGTCCTACGCCAGTTTGCTCGAAGGATCGATTCTTACTGAAACCGTATTTGCCTGGCCGGGCATTGGCCGCTATTTGACCACGGCGTTGTTCGCCGGCGATGTACCGGCGATTCTGTTGATCGGACTGTGTTTCGTGGTCGTCAATGGCCTGGCTGATGTGCTGGCAGGCCCTATCGATCCACGTATCCGGGAGGTGTCATGAGTGTTTCCGTTGCCTTCGACGGCGTATTGGTCCGGCGCTGGTGGCGCAGCTCGCCTGCTTTGGCGCTGGGTGTATCGCTGATCGTCGTGCTGGTATTGGTGGCGGTGTTCGCGCCGCTGTTGAACGGCTTTGATCCGAACCAGCAAAATATTCAGGAACGCCTGTTGCCACCTTCGGCCCAACATTGGTTGGGTACCGACGGTTTTGGCCGAGACCTCTTCACGCGTTTGCTCTACGGCACCCGTCCAACCTTGTTGCTGGTGTCACTGGTCTTGCTGCTGACCTTGCCAATCGGCGTGCTGGTCGGTGTCACGGCGGGCTTCTATGGCTGCTCGACGAGCCAACCTCGGCGTTGGACATGACTGTCCAGGCCGAGATCCTCAACCTGCTCCAGACGCTGCGTCGTGACACCGGCATGACCATGATCCTGGTCAGCCACGATATGAACACGGTTGCTCATCTCTGTGACATAGCGCTGTTGATCAAGCAGGGCGGTATCGAGCAGCGACTCGATCGTGCTCAGTTAAGAACCGTAATCGCTCCAACCCCAATGGCGGCGATCAACATCACCAGTACTGTCCCGACCGTCCATTTCAGTGAGACGCGCTGATTGTCGCCGTAGTCGATATCCAGCAGTCCGCACAGCAAATACGTGGACGCAACCAGTGGGCTGAGCAAATGCACGGGCTGACCGATCAGTGAAGCGATCGCCATCTCGTGTCGATCTATTCCATAGTGAGCCGCCGTTTCTGCCAGGATGGGCAGCACGCCAAAATAGAAAGCATCATTGGTCAGAACGTAGGTAAACGGCATGCTGAGCAGTGCGGTAATCACCGACATGTAGTGACCCGACTGCTGCGGCAGGAGGGAGACCAGGTTTTCCGAGATGGCCTTGATCATCCCGGTGCCGCCCTTGATGCCGACGAAAATGCCCGCCGCGAAGATCAGCAAGGTGACGGCCATGACGTTGTCCGCATGCCGGGCGATGACTTCCTTTTGTTGTTTCAGCGTCGGGAAATTGACCAGGCATGCGAGGCCAAAGGCAATCATGAACAGGATTGGCAATGGCATCAGACTCAGCATCATGCAAGCGATCAGCGTAAGGGTGAGCGAGAGGTTGAACAGAAAGCGCGGATCATTCAGGCGAATATGAGCATAGCCTTTGAGCACTTCGTCCTCGCTCACGCTGACTCGCCCCAGGCGGCGATATTCCATGCGCCCCAGCCACCAGGCGGCAAAAATGACCCATAGCCCACCGGCGACCATAATCGGAATCATCTGCACGAACAATTCGGTGATGTCGACATGCATGGCGCTGGCGGCACGGGAAAACGGCCCTGCCCAAGGCAGGATGTTCATCACGCCAATGGCCATCAGCAACACCGTCGCCATCACCTGCAAGCGGATGCCCGTCAATCGGTACAGTGGCAGCAGCGCGGCGGTGGCGATGATGTAGGTGGTAGCGCCATCGCCATCCAGCCCGACGCATAGCCCGAGCACGGCCGTGCCGACGCCGGATCGCCCTGGACCAGTCGCAGGAGTACCTTGATGAGCGGGTTGAACAACCCCGCGTCGGTCATCATGCAGAAATAAAGGATCGCGAAGGTCAACATGATGCCGGTGGGGGCCAGCATCTTCACGCCATCGAACATCATGGTGCCCAGTTGCGGGGCGAAACCGGCCAGGCAGCCAAATGCGATGGGTACAAGCAGCAACGCCACCAGCGGTGACAGGCGCTTACTCATGATCAGGTACATGAAGCAAGTGATCATGGCATAGCTGAGAAAGATCAACATGGGATGCCCCCTTTTATTGGTTTTGTCGGGTGCGGGCAGGTGGCGCCCGCTTTTTTCAGGTCGAGCGAACCCCGTGCGCATTGCGCACAAGGTCTGCGTTTTAGGGAATTCAGCTGTGGGAGTACATGGGCTGGCCAGCGTGCTCGAGATCGGCGACCAGAATCGCGCTGCTGGATGAGTCGGTGATAAACAGCTGTTTATTGCCTTGGCCGCCAAAGGCCAGGTTAGTAACGGTGCGACCCTGGGTGCAGGCACGAATGCGGTAGAGCGGCACGGCGTGGGAATCGAAAACCCACACGCAGCCATTGCCCGCGTCGCATACGTACAGGTTGCCGTCGGTGTCCAGTGCCATACCGTCCGCGCCACTGACGCCGCCCGCCATAGCGGTGAAAATTCCGACCTTGCTGGTACTGCCATCGCGCTTGATCGGCAGCCGCCAGACCGCGTTCCCGCGGGTCATGGCCACAAATAGCGCATTCTGAGCGACGTCCATCACCAGCCCGTTCGGGCTGGGGCCGTTGTCGATCAGGCAGGTCAGCATTTCTTTATCCAGATCGTAGGTGAACACCCGGCCAGTGGGATCGTGCTGGCCTGTCTGTCCTTGATCGGTGAAGTAGAGTTTGCCGGCAGCGTCGAAAAACAGGTCGTTGACCCCTTTGAATCCTTCGCTGCGGTTATGAGTGAGAAACGGGTTGATCACGCCACTGTGAGGGTCCAGTACCAGGATGCCGCGTTTGTAGTCGGCGATGAAGATTCGGCCATCGCGATGGATCTTCAGTCCGTTGGGCCAGCCCTCGTATTCGACCACCAGCGTCCACGTGCCCTGCGGATTAATACGAAAGATTCGGCCATAGGGAATGTCGGTCACGTAAAGGTTGCCATGTACATCGAACGATGGACCTTCCAGAAAGCTCTCGACCCTTTGCCCGGGTTTGTTCGCCCGCACCCAGTCTGAGTCGCCATCCTTGTGGAATGCTCGGGGAAGGGTGGTGAATAAACGCGTGGTTAAATCGCGCGGGGGGGCATACAGGCTCACTGGGACGTCTCCTGGCAGGCGAAGAAACGCGCACCGGTTTTGCGGCTGCGAGCGCTTCGTTAGGTCTTGTTGTTCTGTCTAATAGAATTATATGCCTACAGACAGAACAAATGTCGATGTTATTGGCCCATCTGTCAACCGTTCGATCGTCATTCGTCGCCCCACTGTTCCCCGATTGCCGATCCGGTTTGCGCTGTGTGCATGCCATGTTTATTCGAATTCCGGATAGACGGTGCGTTGACAGCGGAAAAGACCAGGCTCATTCTATAAACAGAACGACGTTCTTGCTAATAGAACTATCTGATTTGTACATCCGGAGACCGGGCGATGAACCATAAGAAAAACATCGACATTTTGATCAGTGAGGTAGGTCCGCGAGACGGGCTGCAAAGTGTCAGTGCGACAATGCCTACCGAATTGAAGCTTCAATGGCTAACCGCCCTGGCGGACGCGGGACTGGGGGAAATCGAAATCGGCTCCTTCGTATCGCCCAAGCTTTTGCCGCAAATGGCCGACGCCGCGCAGTTGGTCGAACACATGCGTCAGCGACCGGAAGTGTTCGTCACTGCCCTGGTACCCAATCTCAAAGGGGCACAGGCCGCGTTCGCTGCCGGAGTGCAAAAAATCACGTTGCCGATCTCGGTCAGCGAGCCGCACTCGATCGCCAACATCCGCAAGACGCATGATCAGGTCTACGAAGAGGTGCGCTCGATTGTCGCCCTGCGTAATGAGCGATACACCCATGTGGAAATTGAAGCGGGCTTGTCCACGGTGTTTGGCTGCACGATCCAGGGCGAGGTACGCGAAGACGATGTGATTCGCATGGCGCTGATCATGGCGCGCCTGGGCGTTGACGAGGTGGGGTTGGCCGATACCGTTGGTTATGCCAATCCAATGCAGGTCCGCAGTGTGTTCACGAGATTACGCCAGGAAATCGGGGGCATGGCCGGCAGTGCGCACTTCCACAACACTCGAGGGCAAGGCCTGGCAAACGTAGTGGCGGCGCTGGAAGTGGGCGTCACGACGATAGATGCTTCCCAGGGTGGCATTGGCGGGTGCCCATACGCGCCAGGCGCATCGGGCAATATCGTCACCGAGGACCTGGTCTACCTGCTCGAATCCATGGGGCTGCGTACCGGCGTCGATATCGACAAGCTGGTGGCGGCGCGGGAATGGTTGAAGAAAGGGTTGCCCGGTGAGCCGCTGTACGGATTCGTCCCCGATGCCGGTGTAGGCAAGAACTTCCACTATGCCGGGGGTGCACGATGAGTGCCCGTAACGCTAACCTGCAAACCTTGCCACTAGCCGGTGTGCGCGTCATTGAGTTCGTGCATATGGTCATGGGACCGACCTGTGGTCTGGTCCTGGCCGACCTGGGGGCCGAAGTCATCAAGGTGGAGCCTACTCCCGAGGGTGATAACACGCGTCGCTTGACCGGTTCAGGCGCCGGATACTGGGTGACGTACAACCGCAACAAGAAAAGCTTCGCCGTCGATATCAAGACGACTGATGGCATGGCCGCCGTACGCAAGCTGATAGAAACCGCTGACGTAGTCACCGAGAACTTTCGGCCTGGGGCGATGGAAAAGCTTGGCTTGGGATACGAGCAGGTCAAGGCCATCAAGCCCGATATCATTTACAGCTCCATGAAGGGCTTTTTGCCAGGGCCTTACGCGCACCGTACCGCACTGGATGAAGTGGTGCAGATGATGACCGGCCTGGCGTATATGACCGGGCCTGAGGGGCGACCCTTGCGGGCGGGCGCCTCGGTCAATGACGTGATGGGCGGAATGTTCAGCGCCATTTCGATCCTGGCTGCGCTCTGGCAGCGCAAGGCGACCGGGGAAGGGCAGTTCGTGCAGACCGGCCTCTTTGAGAACTCGGCGTTCCTGGTAGGCCAGCACATGATGCAAATGGCGACCACGGGCAAGCCCGCGGCACCGATGCCCAGCCGGCTTTCGGCGTGGGCCATCTACGACGTTTTTGATACCTGTGATGATCAACAAGTGTTCATGGGCGTTGTCAGCGACAGCCAGTGGCTGAGCTTTTGCCAGGCATTTGGTTTCGAGCAGTTTGGGCAAGATCCCTTGCTGGCTAAAAATACTCAGCGTGTGCAGGCACGCTCGACGATCCTGCCTGTGGTCAGAGAACGTCTTTCGCAACTGAGCAAGCAGTCTGTCATGGACATGTGTGAGCAGGCAGGTCTTCCTTTCTCGCCCATCCAGCGTCCCCAGGACCTGTTTGACGACGTCCATCTGAATCAATCCGGTGGTCTGGCGCATCTGGCTCTGGATAACGGCGACGAGGTGAAAGTGCCGATGCTGCCCTTTGAAATGAATGGCCAGCGTTTCGATGCGCGTCTCAATGTGCCTGCCCTGGGAAGCCATTCCGAGGAGCTACTCATGCAAATGGGCTATGCCGAGACGGACATCGACGAACTGCGCGCGCGCGGCATCGTTCGCTGATCAAAGCCGGCAGGCATCACAATCGCTGGTGGTAATTCCCGCCACCGGCCCTATAAAAATAATCCGAGGAACCTGTCATGGCGATTGTCACGGCAACCCCAAAACGTGCCGGTAGCACCGACTCGCAGTCACTGAGCGAGCAACAGACACGCGTACTGCACAAGGCCGCATGGCGCTTGATCCCGCTGCTTGCCCTGGCCTATTTTTTTAACTATCTGGACCGCACCAGCGTCGGTTATGCCGCCTTGCAGATGACTGAAGACCTGGGGCTGACTGCAACGCAGTTTGGTCTGGGCGCGGGCATCATGTTTTTTGGCTATTGCTTGTGCGAAGTCCCCAGTAACCTCGCCATGTACCGGTATGGCGCCAGGCTTTGGATGGCCCGGATCATGATCACCTGGGGGCTGGCTGCCGCGGCAACGGCGCTGGTGGTCGGGCCCAACAGTTTTTACGTGGTGAGGCTGATTCTCGGGATTGCCGAGGCGGGTTTCTTTCCCGGCGTCATATTTTTTCTGACCCTGTGGTTTCCGGCTCAATACCGAACCCGCGTACTTGCATGGTTTACCGTCGCCACGCCCATTTCATTCCTAGTTGGCGGTCCATTGTCAGTCTGGCTGCTGCAAATGCATGGCATTCTGGGGCTTGCGGGCTGGCAGTGGATGTTTCTGATCGAGGGGATTCCGGCCTGCATCCTCGGGCTGGTCACGCTGAAGGTGCTGACCAGTACACCCGCACAAGCCAAGTGGCTTTCCGATGACGAGCGTGAGCTGCTCAATGGCATGCTGGCGCAGGAGCAGAGCAAAGGTCAGCACAGCCACGGTTTCAAGGCGGCGTTGAAAGACCCTCGAGTATGGATTCTCAGTTCGATCACCTTCAGCTTTACGCTGGGCTCCTATGGCATCGGCATTTGGCTGCCGCAGATGCTCAAGGCTCACGGCGTAGAGGTGAGCATGATTGGTTGGGTTGCAGCCATTCCGTATTTCTTTGCAACCATTGGTTTGTTGATCTGGGCGAAACATGTCGATCGCACTGGCAAAGGCATTTTCAACCTGACCCTGGCCATGCTTCTGGCAGGCCTGGCGCTGGTGGTGGCCCTGCAGATGGATGCCCTGGTTCCCGCTTTGATCGGCATCACCTTGGCATTGGTCGGTACGATTGCCGGCAAGACTATTTTCTACACCCTGCCAGGCAAGTTTCTTCGTGGCCAGGCGGCGGCGGGAGGCATTGCGTTGATCAACTCGATCGGTGCCTTCGGCGGGTTCGTCGGCCCCTACCTGATGGGCTTTCTCAAGGATTACACCGGCTCTTTCACGGCTGGCTTGATGGTCATGGGCTGCATCATGTTTTTCGCTGCGGGGATGGTGACGTTGTTGCGTTTCTTTCTGCGCGAGGATTGATCCAGTGGCGGCAGTCGGGATTGAAAGGGTATGTTACTGCGACTGAAAAATGTCTGACGCGACGGTTGGACAAGGCCGTCCCTTTCGGTCGTCGACTATCTAGAGCTTGCGAGTAACCATGAAGAGTGACCCAGACAAGAATCCAGCGGAGCAAACCAGCCAATCCGAAGGAGGTGTAGCGGCAGTTGATCGTGCGTTTGCGATCCTCGGTGCATTCAATATCGATCATGAATACTTGAGCCTGGCGGAGATCGCGCGACGTACCGGGCTCTATAAAAGCACCATCCTGCGCCTGATTGCCTCGCTGGAAAAAGCCGGATTCGTGCGCCGCTCGAGCGATGGCAACTATTCGGTCGGTCCGGAGCCATTGCGCCTTTCCCAGTTGTACCAGGCGTCATTCCGGTTGCGTGACGTGATCCACCCGTTGCTGGAATCGATCACTGAAGAGAGCGGCGAAACCTCTTCCTTTTATGTGCTTGAAAACGGCAGTCGCGTGGTGCTCTTCCGCGTCGAGCCAAAGCGTGCCGTGCGGGTTTCCGTATTGGAAGGCGCACGCTTTGCGCTGCACTCAGGGGCCTCCGGGAAAATCCTGAGGGCATTCCTGCGCCACGCAGATCCAGCGCTGGCAGAGGTTCGGGAACGGTATTGGGCATGTTCCTTCGGAGAGCGAGACCCGGAGACCACGGCGGTGTCCGTACCCGTGTTTGCCATGGGCGGCGAATTGAAGGGAGCGCTCACACTTTCAGGGCCATCCGATCGGTTGGTGAAAGACCACATCGAGCACGCGGCGGCTGTCCTTCTTCGCAATGCGGTGATCGCCACCAGCGCTTTGGGTGGCAACAGTGCAGAGCTGCGAGCGGCATTGGAAAGACTCAGTCTGTAGGCCCGTCAGGCCGGGCCAGAACCTCGCGCAAATGCCCGAACTCAAACGGTTGGCAGCCTTGTGCTACTACGTCGTGGGCCGGGAATTGCCTGAGTCGACTTCTGCTGAAGACGACGAGCAGATCCTCACCATCCTGCGCCACAGTTGGTGCTTGCACGGTCGGGTCGCCAACGGCGAACGGGTCCATGTGCCCTCGCGCTTTGCCCAGCATCGACCCTGGCTGGATCGATTCCTGAGCGGGTGGCGTTAGGGATCGAGGATTGGCTGGCGCGCCCGAACATACCCGCCGGCCTGTCTCTTCACCTGCGAACTCGGCCCGCCGCCTTATGCGATCACAGGGGCTGATGGGCGTGATATCACGGATCGCTGGGCAGAGGTGTTGATGTTGAAGGAGCTGGTGCGTGGGGTTTGGCGTAAAGTGTCGCGCGGCCAGAGCCGCGCGCAGTCGTGTTGAGGAATTACCAGAGTGGCAGCACGTAACTGAGGATCAGGCGGTTTTCATCCAGATCGTTGCCGAAATGGCTGGACCGCACGGTCGCGTTGCGCCACTTCACGCCGACGTTCTTCAACGGTCCGCTCTGTACTACGTAGCCGATGTCGGTGTCGCGTTCCCACTCCTTGCCTTCGGGTCGGCCGGCGCCCAACTCGATGTTGTCGCCGGACAGGTAGCGGGTCATGAAGGTCAGGCCGGGCATCCCGAGCGCAGCAAAATCGTAGTCGTAGCGGGCCTGCCAGGACTTCTCGTCACGGTTGGCGAAATCGCCGATCTGGACGAAGTTGACCAGGAAGGCATCGGCGCCGCCGATGTAGGCGAAGCCGGTGTCGCCGCTCATCGATTGATAACCGGCGCCGAAGCCGTGCCCGCCCAGGGTGTAGGTCAGCAGGGCGCCGAAGGCGCGGTTGTCGACGTTGCTGTGGCCGTCGTCGTCGGAGCGGGCATACCGCAGATCGGTCTTGAGCGACTGTCCTTGGCTGATCGGCAGCACATGCACGAGGTTGACGATGTGCTGGTCGTAGAGTCCGTCGAGCTTGGCGTAGCTGTAGCCGGTGGTGAGTTGCGGTGTCCACTTGTAGCTCAGGCCGGCGAAGTCGAACTGGTCGCTGGTAGCACTGGCGACAATGCCGCGCGCGTTGCCGGTGGTGACGGTCATGTCCTCGCGGTTGGAGGAGTCGCGCTGGCTCACTTGGCGCAAGCGGCCGCCGTCGAAAGTCAGGCCGGCGAACTCGCTGGAGTTCAGGTGCGCCCCTTCGAAGGTCTGCTGCAGCAGGCGCGAATCGTTGGCCAGTACGGTGGGCAGCTTGGGCAGCAGGGTGCCGACCTTGAGCACGCTTTTGGAGGCGCGCAACTTGGCGGTCAGGCCCAGCTCGCTGTAGTTGTCCGGCGCGCCGTTGACCCTTTCCCGATCGCGCGGTAGCAGGCCGGAGCCCGCGCGGTCGGGGCTGGAGTCGAGCTTCACGCCGAGCAGGCCAAGGGCGTCGACCCCCACGCCGATGGTGCCTTCGGTGTAGCCGGATTCGTAGCGCAGCAGGAAGCCCTGTGCCCATTCTTCCTGTTTGGATTGCGGGGCGTTGTCCTGGCGGAAGTCGCGGTTGAAGTAGAAGTTGCGCAGCTCGACGCTGGCTTTGCTGTTGGCAAGAAACTCGGCGAAGGCCTGGGGCGAGAGCGCGAGGGTGGAGCCCAGTGTGGCGAGAATAGCGGCACGGCTCATTAGTGATCTCCTGGCACGGCACCGTTTGCGAAGCGGGACCAGCCGTGGTGTCCGCAGAGGTGGATTCGCATTCGGGCAGCCTTGATTGTTGTTATGTCGGCTATGCGGGCTTAAGCCGCGTCGGCGACATAGCGAAGACCGTGCCAGATCTGTAATCGATTGACTTCCATGGCTTATTTTTGAAATCGAAGAAAACAAGGGATGATGGGAGTCTTTAAATCAAGACGGTCTTTGTGCTTTTTTCCTTTAAAGGCCAGCCCAATCGCGCAGGAAGAAAAATCTCTTTTTGGAGATATTTCTCTGTTTCGAGATGAGAGATGTCGCGTGAGCGTCTTCATACGGCGTCGAATGTCCGCGTGAATGGCTCGTTTCTGCCACGCTACGGGGCCTGCGCGCTCGAACTGGGCCTATGCCCTCGATGGTTCGTTGGCGAACACCTCGCGGATGATCTGCAGGTACCGTTGGGCACCCAGACCCAGCGGCTCCGACTTGATCCAGATGACATCGACCCACAGCCGCAGTCGGCTGGCCATGTTTGTCGAAGTGCACTTCCCTCAAGGCGCCCGAGGCGATCAGAGGTTGCACCAATGGCTGGGGCAGGTAGGCCCAGGCCGGACTGGACCAGATCCAGGGTGGCCAGGTAGCTGTCGGTCAGCCAGATCTGTCGGGACAGCACGATACGTGGATCGGAACCTGTGGGGGTTCCCGAGGTCACGATGATCTGGCGCTGCTTGGCAAGTTGTTCCTCGCTCAATGGAACGCCGTTTCCTTGCGCGACGGGATGCCGGGGCGAGGCAATCGCCACCAGCAACTGGCTGCCCGCCTCGAGAAAAGACTCGCGCATCATCGATGCCGGGCCGTTCGAAGACCAGAGCCAACTGCACGCTGCCTTCGTGCAGCATGCGTACCGCTTCGGTCTGCGAGGCCGAGCGCAGTTCGATCTGCAGATTGGGGAACTCCTGGGCCAGGCGTTCCAGGGGTTGGCTCCAGTTGCCGGTTTGCAGCTCTGGCGCCATGGCGATGCTCAAGCGCTTTTCCAGTCCCTTGTGCAGTTGCAGGGCCTGGGCGTCGAGCGCATTCAGCTGGCAGATGACCTGCCGTGCCTGGGGCTCAAGGGCGAGGGCCGCCGCCGTCGGCAGGGCCTTGCGCGTGGCCCGGTCGAACAGTTGCAAGTCCAGCTCCGCTTCCAATTGGGCGATCGCCCTGCCGATCGCCTAGGATACGCGGCCCAGTTTGCGTGCCGCATGCACAGCCGGCACCGGCAATCCTTGTTCGCGCAGGAAGGTCAGGGCCGCCTGTTGCGCTTCGAGTTCGACCCGGGCGTAGCTGCCGTGGCAGACCTTGAACACGAAGCGCCCTTGCCGCGTATCCAGTCGGTAATTGAGATCCTGTTGGCTACCGAGCGTTTGCAGGGCGCCTTCAAGGCCATAGTGCGCCCGCAGCAAGGCCTGGGCCTGGACTGCACTAAGTGAAGGGGCTGGTTGGCTGGAGCGTGTGAGCAGGGTGGTCGGGGGCGAAACGGGCACTTCTTGGGAGAACATGGACGTTACCATTGGGCAGGCAGTTGAGCGTGCCAATCTATGTCCGTCTCGCCTGATGAAAAAAGCTGATCATCATCAGTATTCCTGACAACACATGCCTTGGCGGATCGTCGCTCCTGCCGGGCGCCGGGCTTGTTTTTGGTCAGGAATGAGAAGGGGGTCATACGACCCCCTTCGGATTAATGGAACTCGTGGTCGACTTCGGACCAGAGGCTGACTCTCTGGCCTCGGCCTTTGAAAAACTCGATTTCGCGCTTGATGCCGGAGCTGATCTCCCAGCCTGGCAGGTCAAGGATGATGAGTTCTTCCATGACGTCCATGAACACCGCATCGACAGGGGCCCAGAGTTTACCGATTGCGGCGTTGTCCTTACCTGTAAACGCAAGGTTGATCGGGTGCGACATCGTCACTTGGCTGAAAACAGCGTTGCCCGACTCTACGATTTTGGCCGCCACCTGGTTGCAGGCCTGGAAGCGCTCGTGGATCACCTTGGCATCGGTATGGCTGTAAGGACAGGCCAGGAAAATCTTACGCATTTCTACCTCTTTCAATTTGGCGAGTCGCTCGCCTTCGTGGGTTGGCAATTACGCGGAGCGAGGAACCGGCATGTCTGCGCAGTCCTGCTCTTTATCTTGAGTGCGCTCCGCCGCCTCGTAGCGCTGGGCAGCCGGAACGGAGAACTTGATCGCGATACCCACTGCCAGCAGTCCGCCAAACAGTTTGGCCAGCAGAACGGGCATGATCAGCGAGGGCTGGAAGTTCGCAGTGAACGCCAGATGATCGCCGATGGTGGCCTGGGCACAGACGCCCAGGGCGACGCACAAGACTTTGTCGCGGGCGTTGAGATTCTTGAACACGTGGTACACGGCGATGATGTTGGCGAACACCATCACGAAGGCCGCGGCACCCGAGGGCGACAGGCCGAAGTGCCGGCCCAGTATGGTCATCGGTTTGCGGCAGTACTTCTGGAACAGGTAGCAGATGGGGAAGGTGCCGGCCAGCATGATGCCGATGTAGCCTGCAATCTCGATGGCTCGGAACAGCTCCTTCTGGTCGGCGAACATGGGGTCGAATCCCCAGAAGCTGAAATGCTTCATGAAGAAACCGGTGAAATGCTCCACGATCGCCAGGGCCAGGATGATCTTGATGAAGGCATCCATCGCCTTGCCGAACACCAGGAAGCCAGTGACCATCAGGTTCGCCTGGTATCGCAGCCCCGCAGCGAGGACGAAACAGAAGACAAACAGGGGCGCCAGCAGTTTCAGGCAGGCGACAAAGTCCAGGGTCAGGTAATGCAGGGCGGGCGAACTGGTCGACACGATTTCGCGCACGGGAATGTTGAAACTCGTGATCATCAGCATCGCGGTCAGGACAGCAAAGGGGATACTGATCAAACCGGCCATTGCGCCGAGGGCAAGGTACTTGTGGTCCTTGTGCTCGAGCATCATGAGGCCGACCGGAATCAGATAGACGATCGTTGCCCCCGAGGTGTAGCCAACGATCATGGCGGTGATCCAGACATCGCGGTTGGCCGCGATTGCATCGGCCAACTGGTAGCCGCCCATGTCCACGGCGATGATCGACAGTGCTGCGATCGAGACGTCGGAGCCCATCAGGCTGAAGTAGGGGCCAAGGGCCATCTCGATGAACTTCGACAGGAAGGGGATCGAGATCATGATCCCTGCCTGGGCCAGGAACACCGGTCCGATCGAGTGGATGCCATTCACGAACTCTTTTCCCAGACCGCTTTGCGGCTTCAGGACAGACGCAAAGGCGCCAACCATCGCGCCTATCATGATCAGGTAGATCACATAGTTTCCAAACTCAGCCATTGCTTCACCTTCTCTCACCGTGCCGGCGGGCTCCGCCCTGAGGGCGTCCCGCATGAACTTGTTGTTGTTTCGGTACCGATCTGGTCGCAGACCACATGCAGTCTTCCTGTGAAACCTGGCCTTGGCTGGGGTCGAGTACAGCCTTTTATGTTGAGGTTTCTGAGTGTTTACTAACCACTTCGCATGCCATTCGTTGTTTTTCTGTGGTTTTGCGGAATCTACTTACTGGATTCGGTCAATTCGACGGCGTAGTCTTCGACGAAACGCCTTGGACGCTGGGCGTGACGGAGTGGGAGCCATTTGTGTATTCCAACGCATCCGGCGCAACCAAGCAGTCCAGTCCTGAAGCGCAACGGTTACCCATGCCTCATCTGTGTTCCTCGGTAACAGAAGTGCGCGGTGATGGGGCAATGACGACATAACAGAGGAGTAACGATGCGTCCCAATGAACGACAGCAACACATACTGGAACTGTTGAGGCAGCGAGAAAGGATCTCGGTCGAGGAGCTGGCTCGAACCCTCGGTACATCTCAGGAGACGATTCGCCGAGACCTCACTACCTTGTCTGAAGGGGGGCAAGTCACCAAGTACCATGGGGGCGCATCGTTGCCCCCCAGAGGTGAGCACGAGAACGCATTCCAGACGCGGATGAACGAGTTCTCCATCGAGAAGCGCGCGGTGGCGCGTTATGCCGCTGGCTTATACTCGCCCGGCGACAGCATCCTGATCGATACCGGTACGACCACCTTGTTCTTCGCCCGGGAGCTGGCCAAGCTCAGCCGTATCACGGTCATCACCAACTCGCTGATGATTGCCGAAAGTATCGGTGCCAGTGGTAACCGGGTTTTCATGATCGGGGGCGAATACCGGCCGGACTCTGCCCAGAATACGGGGGCGCTGGCGATGGAGCAGATTGCGCGTTTCAACGCCGAGCATGCGGTCGTGACGATCGGGGCGTTGAGTGCTGATGGCGCTTTCGACTTCTCGATCGAGGAGGCCGAGATCACTCGGGCCATGATCGCGCGCACGCGCTTCCTGACGGTGATTGCGGACTCCTCGAAGATGGGCAAGCGTGCTTTGTTCCAGGTTTTTCCGCTGGAGCGCATCGATCGCTTGATCATCGACCGCAAGCCGGCAGGAGAGTTGGCGAGGGCGTTGGCCGAAGCCCATGTCGATGTGCACGAAGCACCATTGGCTGGCCGGCTGGAAGGGTGACAAGGCGTTGGAACGGCGGGGCAGAGTCAACCTGGCAGCAAGGCTTGCCCCGCTACCAGTTTCAAACTCTCCCGTGGACTTACCTCCAATCCCTGCAGCGTTTCACGGCGTCGGAAAATGTTTCGCGCCATTGCTGCGCTTGTCCGCTGTCGATGCGAGGACGGAACTTCGTGCTGGTGTTGCGAGGAGGCGTCAGCTCAATGCCCAGGCCCTTTGCGGCCAGGGCGGCACAGCCGAACGACGTCAACTCGTCGAAACGCTGCGTGACGATGCAGCGCTGCAGTGCATCGGCGAGGAACTGGGCGAAATACGGGCTGCGCGCGAGACCTCCATCGATGGACAGCTGGTCGGTCACATTCAGGAAGGCGTCCATGGCGGAGATGACCTCGACACTGCGCAGCGCGACGCCTTCCAGCAACGCCTGGCACATGTCCTGGCGAGTGGTACCACCGTTCATGCCGACCCACAGGGCGGCGGCACTGCGATCCCAGTGCGGGCAAGCCAGGCCCGACAGCGCCGGTACGAACGTCAGGCGCCGTGAAATGGCAGGTGCTTGCTCGAATGCGGCGAGTTCGGAAAAGTCGCTGAACAGGCCCAGTCGCCCGGCCCATTCGACGGATGCGCTGGCATCGTAGACGCCACCGTCCATGGCATAGGTGGGCTTGCCGGCAATCTGCCAGGCGATGGTTGCCAGCAGGCCTTTCTCCGGTGCCCGGATGATCTGTTCTCCGGTGACGGTCAGCGCAAAGGCGCCAGTACCGAAGGTGATCTTGGCGTCGCCATCGGTCCGGCAGCCATGGCCATACAGGGACGCCTGTTGGTCGACGATGGACGCGGTGACAGGGGTAACCCCGATCTCGCCGAAGAAGCCGACGGTGTCGCGTATTTCCGGCAAGGTTTCCAGCGGTACGCCAAACAGCTCGCACAGTTCGCTGTCCCATTGTCCGGTGGCCAGGTTCATCAGGGAGGTCCGCGAGGCGGTCGTCACGTCGGTGGCGAACACCCCGGTGAGTCGGTCCAGGAAGTACGCGTCAGTGGTACCCAGACGCAGGCGTTTGGCCTTGAGCGCACTCTGGGCGGCGGGCAGGTTCTGGACGATCCAGGCCAGCTTGCTCGCGGAGAAGTACGGGTCCAGCGCAAGTCCCGCCCTGGACAGTGTCAGGGCCTCGGCGCCAGTGGCTCGCAGGCGGTTGATTTCTGCCGCGGTGCGGTTGTCCTGCCAAACAATCACTGGCGATAGAGGCTCGCCCGTTCTGGCATCCCAGGCCAGGCAGCTTTCGCCCTGGTTGGCGATGCCGATCGCATCGACCTTGCCGGTCGACTCCAGGCAGCGCTGCAGGTTGTTGAGCAGCTCGATCGGGTCATGTTCCACCCAGCCTGGGTGAGGATGGTGCTGTTGATGCCTCAGTGATAACTGAATATCGGCCGAGCCATTCTGATTGACGACCAGGACACGGGTGCTGGTGGTGCCTTGGTCTATTGCGGCAATACGCATTTCTTTTAGTCTCCTCGGCTATTGTCTTACTCGCCGACAAAGTCGACTTCAATCTGGCGCACGCCTGGCGCAACGTTCAACGCGGCAATGGGAACGAGAATCCGGCGCTCCGGCAGCGCCGAGATACTGCGCGACCAGAGTTCCTTGCCATCAGCGCTGATCAGTAGACGACCACGGCTGGCGCAGCTTACGCGCATCTGCAGGTTCTTCATGCCTTCGACCGGCGCAAGGCTCAGGCGCTGAGGCACGCAGAGCTTGAGCGGAGCCTTGCAGACGACCTCGATTTCCTGACCAGGCGCCGGCAGTGGGTCGCGCAGATCACGGGCCATCAGGGTCGCGATCTTGCGACCTTCGCGGTATGACCAGCCTGCGGTTTCAATCGGGCGCAAAAGGTTCCCGGCGGCGAAGTAGGCCGGGTCGGAACAGCGCCCGTACTGGTCAATGGCAGGGCCACCGCTCCTGGTGTCCAGCTTGAGGTCACTCAGCCTGACTAGGCTTGACTCGGGCACGAAACGTCCGGTCAACAGCACGCCATCGCACTCGAATTCCCTGACACTGCCATCCGCCAGCTTGACGCTTGCTCCCTCTACACGGCCTGTGCCGTGGATTTCCTGGAGCTGTGCGCCGAAGTACATGGGCACGCCGCAGAGCCGGGGGAACAGCGAGAGGGGCCAGCGCGCGGTGGCACGTTGATTGGCTTCAATCATCGCCACGGGCTGGATGCCTGCTTTGCGGCAACTCAGCACGGAGGAGAGGCTGACCAGTTCAGTGCCGACAATCAATGGCCGCTCGAACGGCTTGAGGTGCTTGAGGTAGAGGTAGGACTGGAAGGCCCCGGTATTGATGATGCCAAGGGGGCGATCGCCTCCGACCAGGCGTGCCGAGCGTGGCATCTCGCGTGCACCGGTCGCGATGAGCACCCGGCGGGCATGGATGCGCAGCGGACCTTGCGGGCTCACGACCTCCAGTTGTCCATGGGCACCCAGGCGGGTCACCGAATGCAGGACGCGTATGTCGACGCCGGCCTTTTTTGCTTCGTCGACATTGCGCTTGGCGTAGTCGGGACCGGAGTAGACGCGGCCGTATTCCCAGAACCCGAACGGCGGGTGCCCGCAGTGGCGAGGAATACCGCCTGCCTCGGGTTCGCGCTCGACGACCAGCACCTTGCCGATACCCTGCCTGCGCAGTTCGATGGCGGCAGAAAGTCCGGAGGGGCCACCTCCGACAATGGCGACGTCGACGTTTTCGATCTCAGTGGGACTCATGGCAATCACCTGTAGCGAGAGGAATGGCGAGATGGCCGGCGCTCAGCTCGGCGACGCGCGCCCCGCAGTAGAAACCCTGGCAGCGGCCCATGCAGGCGCGGGTTCTACGCTTGAGCCCACCGAGGTCGCCTGGAGGGAGAGGGCTGCGCAGCGCTGCATTGATTTCGCGAAGCGTGACCATTTCGCAATGGCAAACGATCTCTCCATACCCAGGCTGCTGATAGTCCCGAGGCAAGTGTTCCGCCAGGTTCGGCATCGATGGCCACTGCTGATTGGCCGGGGGGCAGTGCTGGGTGTCATAAAGGCTGAAGACATGTTTGGCGATGCCCAGCGCGGCGGTCAGGCCAGTCGAGCGGATACCTCCTACGGTAATCCAGTTCTTGCCCTCGACCTTGCGTACCCGGTACTCCTTTTTCTCCGATGCCGGACGCAGGGCGGCATAGGTTGCGGTGACCGGCATGCCTTCGAGCGCCGGGATACGCTCGACTGCCGCGGCAATCAGTTGGCTGAGGACTTCGCTGTCGAGCCGGGCATGGAGGCGATCATCCTGTTCTTCGGCGGTTGGACCGACGAGCAGGTTGCCGTACACGGTCCTGGTGAGCACGATGCCCTTGGTGCGTTCGTTCGGTACGGGGAGCACGATGTTCTTCAGGTAGCGCGAGGCAGCCTTGTCGAACACCACGAATTGCCCTTTGCGAGGGTGAATCGAGAAACTGGATTGGCCGAGGAGCTTCTGCTCCAGGTGGTCGCCGAACAACCCGGCGCAATTGATGACCGTCCGCGTCAGGAACACCCCGCGAGAGGTTAACAGGCGCCATACGCCGCCATCGAATTGGCCGTTCGTGACCTCGGCGTTGAACTGCGTGTTCGCGCCATGCATCAGCGCCTGTTGGAGATAGGCCAGGGGGGCAGACCATGGATCGATCAGGAATTCGCCCGGCACTTCGGCGGCCCCAAGCGCGTGAGCGGCCAGGTGAGGTTCCAGGGCCCGAACCCGTTCACGGTCGATGATCCTGACGTCCGCGACGCCATTGTCATGAGCCTGCTCAACGATGCCGTCGAGCTTCCGCAGATCTTCCTCGCTCCAGGCGACCACCATGGCCCCCGATTTCAGTAACGGCAGGTTCATCCTGGCATGAATGTCCAGGTACTCCTGGTAGCCGTCCTGCATGCAACGCAGTTCAAGGCTGTCCCGAGGCGCATCGAAGCCGGTGTGGAGGATCGCACTGTTGCCCTTGCTGGCCCCCGACAGGATGTCAGAGCTCTTTTCCAACAGCAGCACGCGAGCCCCTTCCAGAGTGAATCGCCGCACCAATGCGCATCCCACGACACCGCCGCCGACGACGATAACGTCGTATACATCGGTGCGATCAGCTAAGGGTTTCGTCATGTTATTGCCCGTTCGGATAAATCATTCATGGCAACGGAGGTGCATCCCCTATGCCGCTGACCGAATCAGTGCTGAATTGACCGGATCAGGACGATTGATCAGTCAATATGGGGCGTCTTTTCTGGCAACAGTGCAGGGCGGGCAAGAATACCCGATGTCTTTAACGGCCTTGAATGGTGGATCTATGCCCATTGCCTGGCGGTTTCAGGCAGGAACTGCCCGAGTCAGAAGTGACCGAGTAGATTCGGTCAGGAGCGGTAAGTGGTCAGCTGTTTGTGGTTTCAGTCATAAATCCCTCGGTTTGATACCGCGCTACACAGTAGCGCGCGTCAGTGTTACTGACGCGCGCTTGTGTCGCTGATCTGGAAGCGTGTTGAGCAAACGCTATCAGCGGAGTCACTTACCTCTCGGGAAGGGAAATCGTGGCCTCCATGAACGTCACGGCATTTCCAACCAGAAACACCCGATCCCCGGACAGTTCACAGTCGAGCCAGCCGCCTCGCATGGATGCCTGGTAAGCCAGGAGACAATTGCGACCCAGTCGGCCAGCCCAGTAAGGCACAAGAGTGGCGTGAATCGACCCGGTAACAGGGTCTTCGGGAATACCTGCGCCGGGGGCGAAGTAGCGTGAGACGAACTGCGCTTTTGAGCCTTCCGACTCTTGTCCCGTCACAACGAGTCCGACAGGACCGAGACGAGCGATCGCGATGAGGTCGGGAACGAAACGGCGCACTGCGTCGGCACTGCCGAGGTCGACAAATAGGTTCTCGAAGTTGCGGAAGATACGCGCAGGCGGCAGCTCGAAGATATCGGCGATTTCTCCTGGAAGGGCGTCCAGCGCCTCTGGCGAAAGGCAGGGAATATCGAGCTTGTATCCACGGACCTCTTTCGATACCCGCAACTCTCCGACGCGAGTGTGAAACACCAATGGAGCCTTCTCGTTCTTGCTCAATAGAACATGTGCGGTCGCCAAGGTAGCGTGGCCGCAGAAATCGACTTCATGCGCCGGAGCGAACCAGCGCAGATCCCACTCCCCGTCGGATCGGGCTTTGACAAAAGCCGTTTCGGCGAGGTTGTTTTCCTGGGTGATCGCTAGCATCAGGTCATTTGGCAGCCAGTCCTCGAGCACAAGAACGGCAGCGGGGTTTCCGGAAAAAAGCCGGTCGGTAAAGGCATCGACTTGATACATACGCATGATTGGGTCCTTGCTTGCAGAGGGTTCGTCGGCTTGTGGCGAGCGTTCAGTCAACAGCTGAGGTGATCTTCTACCTGACGCTGTCCTGCCCTTTCCATGGGGGCGTTCAGCCATTCAGGTATACAGGCTTTCAGGTGATGAAGGGCGAGGCGCTATTTTGGTATTCCCCGAGCGAATTCAAACCTTAGTTCGAGCGATACCTGGCGACGCTGGAACCCTGCGCGCCTCAATGGCCTCGCGACGTCTCTCAACGCTGGCGCCGAAGGCCTCGGCGATCCTCAGTAGGTGAACGCAATGGGCGGTGCATTGCCGTTGAGCAGGTAGTCGCCGATGGCCTTGTACTTGTAAGCCAGGGCATCATGGGTGGTGTGGGTGCGGGCGTTACGCCAGTGGCGATCGAAGTTGTAGCGCGATTGGGTGGTGGCGGCGCCGCCGACTTCGTACAGGCGCTCGCACACGTGCAAGGCAGCGCGGGTTGAAGCGATCTTGGCTTCTGCCACGGCAATCGAGGCGCGCACCAGAATCTCCTCCAGTTCGGCACCTTGCGCCAAGCCTTGCAATTGGCTGCGAGCGGCCAGGTCGACGGCGCCGGCAGCCTTCTCCATCAGCGCCTCGGCCCCATGGATGCGGGCCGCCAGATCACCCACGGTGTGCAGGATGTAAGGGTCGTTGCGTGCCTGATCGACGCCACTTTCACGCACCGGGCGCGAGCCGGTACGCGCCCAGAGCACCGCGTCGTCGAGAGCTGCCAGGCCGATACCGATATCGATGGCGCAATGAATCAGCTGCGCGCTGGCGCCGACGTAGTTACGCCGCTGGTACCACTGGGCCAGAGGGATCACTTGCTCCGGGCGTACCGAGACATTTTCCAGCAAGGTACTGCCGCTGGCGGTGACCCGTTGGCCCATGCCGTCCCAGTCGTCGAGCATGGAGATGCCCGGTGTATCGGCCGGCAGGATCACGTAGACCGCGTGGCCATCCTCGTCCACGGCCTGGACTTTGAGCAGGTCGGCGAACAGGCAACCGGTGCTGTAGAACTTGCTGCCATTGAGCACCAGACGCTCGCCATTCCGCTCCAGCCGGGTGTGGATGTCCCCGCGGAAGGTACCACTGCGTTCGGCAATGGCCCCCGAGGACAGCTGGCGCTCGACGAAGGCTCCGAGGTACAGGCGCTG
>NZ_JBGLYV010000009.1:0-98999 GCF_047304225.1 Pseudomonas sp. Pseusp3
CGAGCTTGCTCGCGAAAAACCCGAGACCGCTGCGGGGCCTCAGGTTTCCCGCGTCATCGTTAACGTCCATCGCGAGCCAGCTCGCTCCTACAAAGTCAATTGTGAAAAAAATCACACGAACGTGACTCCACGGTTTTGCTAAGGTGCAGCTCATTTTTAATGGACTGAGTTTGCGCCCACGGATCGGCATTCTTTTCAAAGAGTTGCTGCACAAGTGCCCGAACCGATTCCCATCAAGGACCACGAAAAAGAAACACGCCTGGTCAACAAGAGACTCATGGCCTGCGCCTTGTTCGTTGCCGCCATTACCTGTGCTTTGGTGGTACGCCTGTACGTCCTGCAGGTAGTCGAGTTCGACTATCACTCGACCATCTCCGAAAACAACCGCGTACACGTCCTGCCGATTACGCCTACCCGCGGATTGATCTATGACCGCAACGGTGTACTCCTCGCGGACAACCGTCCCAGCTTCAACCTGACCATCACCCGCGAGCGCGCCACCGATGTGAACGCCGAACTGGACGAAGTGGTCAATCTCCTGCACCTGCCCGCTGAAGACCGCTCGCAGTTCGACAAGGCGATGAAGCAGGCACGTCACCCCTTCGTACCCGTGACGCTGTTCTACGAACTGAGCGAAGAACAGATTGCCGTACTCGCCGTCAACGAGTTCCGCTTGCCCGGCCTCGATGTCGAGCCGCAATTCGTTCGTCACTATCCATTGGGGGAGCACTTCGCTCATTCAGTCGGCTACGTCGGACGTATCAACGAGAAAGAGTCAAAGGCGCTGGATACGGTCGAGTACCGAGGCACCCAATCCATCGGCAAGACCGGGATCGAGAAATTCTACGAGGCGCAACTGCACGGCCATGTCGGATATGAGGAAGTCGAAACCAATGCTCAGGGCCGCGTGCTGCGAGTGCTCAAGCACACTGACCCGGTGCCAGGCGAAAACATTGTCCTGAGCCTCGACGTCAAGCTTCAGGAAGCCGCCGAGCAAGCCCTGGGCGATCGTCGTGGCTCCGTGGTCGCGCTCGATCCGTCGACCGGTGAAGTGTTGGCCATGGTCAGCAACCCGAGTTTCGATCCCAATCTGTTCGTCACCGGCATCAGCTCCAAGGAATACTCCACGCTACGCGACTCCATTGACCGACCGCTGTTCAACCGTGTGCTGCGCGGGCTCTACGCGCCGGGTTCGACCATCAAGCCGGAAGTCGCAATCGCCGGCCTCGATACGGGTGTCGTCACGCCACAGACCCGTGTGTTCGACCCCGGTTATTACCAGCTGCCGGATTTCGATCACAAGTACCGCAACTGGAACCACAGCGGCGATGGTTGGGTGGATATGGATGCGGCGATCATGCGTTCCAACGACACCTATTTCTATGACCTCGCACACAAGCTTGGTATCGATCGCCTGCACGACTACATGGCGATGTTCGGACTGGGTGAGAAAGTCTCCCTGGACATGAATGAAGAAGCCCCCGGCCTGATGCCATCCCAAGCCTGGAAGCGCGCCACGCGTCGTCAGGCCTGGTTTCCTGGCGAGACGGTGATTCTCGGTATCGGCCAAGGCTACATGCAAGTCACGCCGCTGCAATTGGCCCAGGCCACGGCGCTGATTGCCAACAAAGGCGTGTGGAACCGCCCGCACCTGGCCAAGACCGTGGACGGCGTCGCACCGGTGGATGAGCATCCGATGCCGAACATTCTGCTCAAGGACCCACGCGACTGGGAGCAGGTCAACCATGGCATGCAGATGGTGATGCACGACGCCCGTGGGATTGCCCGGGCTGCAGCGGCGGGCGCGCAGTACCGTATTGCCGGCAAGAGTGGTACCGCGCAAGTGGTGGCGATCAAGCAGGGCGAGCGCTACAACCGGGAGAAAACCCGTGAGCGTAACCGCGACAATGCCTTGTTCGTCGGTTTCGCACCGGCCGAGCACCCGAAGATCGTGATTTCGGTGATGATCGAAAACGGCGAGGCCGGTGGTCGTGTCGCCGGGCCGGTCGTACGGGAGATCATGGACGCCTGGCTACTCGATCAGGACGGACACCTGAAGCCGCAATACGCAGCGCCGAGCAAGGCGCCGGGCGATCCTCACGTCTGAATCATCGTGGCTCACAGCACAGGCTCACGGATGCTGAGCATGTGCTGGAAGCTCTCGAGGAACACCGTTTCGGCCTGGCTCATCTTCTGTTCGCGATTCCACAACAACTGGATATCGAAATCCACCACGCCGTCTTCCGGCGGCAAGCGCCAGAGCAGACCTTGCTCGACATCCCGGCGCACCAGGTGCGTGGGCAAGGCGCCGATGCCGTAGCCTGCGCAGATCAGGCGATGAATTTCTTCGAAACTGGTGGATGAGGCGACGATCTTGCCGGTGAAACCCTGCTGATCGCGGAACAGTGTCAGGGGTGAAAGATTGCCGCCCAATTGATCGCTGGTGAAGCTGACGAAGTTTTCCGCCGCCAGTTGTTCCAGGGCCAGGTTCTCTTGACCGAACAATCGGTGACGCGGGCCACAAAAGTAAGCGTAGGTCTCGCGAAACAGCACCCGCTGTTCCAGTCTCGGCTGTGGCAAACGACACAGGCCGACGCCGATGGTCGCAGTCTTTTGCAGCAGCGAACTGATGATGTTCGAACTGCCCATCACCTCGACTTCCAACTCGATTTTCGGGTGAGTTTCATGGAAGTCAGCGAGGAAATCATCGTAATGCCGCGCCTGCACACCGCTGACGGTGAGGATGCGGATCTTGCCCACCACGTCGTCGTGACGGCTCTCCACCACCGTTCCCAAGCGTGAAATATCACCGTAGATATCCGCCGCTATGCGCAGGACTTCTTCCCCGGTTTCCGTCAGGTCAAAGCGTCGTCCGCTGCGGGCAATCAACACGCATTCCAGTTGTTCCTCCAGCCGTTTCAATGCCTGGCTGACCGCCGACTGGGTGATGTGCAAGCGCGCGGCCGCGCGGCTCATGCTGCCTTCCTGGCCAATGACCAGATAGGTGCGCAGCAGGTTCCAGTCGAGGCGGTCATTGAGAAAGCGTCGGCCGACCCACGGGTTGGAAGTGGAGGGCATAAAACCTCACGTAGTAGCAGTGCTAATAGTAAAGATAAGAATATGAAAATTGACTAATCCTGGCACGAAAGCGATAAAGCCCACAAGCGCCACAGAGCGCAACCGTCACCAGCCTTAACACCTGCCCAAAACTATAAGTACACAGGGTCCTTGCATGCACACTACTCCCCAACCGCGCCGAGCCGCGGCCGCGGCCTTCATTGGCACGACCATCGAGTTCTACGACTTTTACATCTACGCCACCGCGGCGGCGCTGGTCCTCGGGCAGGTGTTCTTCCCCAGCAGCGACCCGGTCATGAGTACCCTTGCGGCATTTGGCAGTTTCGCTGTCGGCTTTATTGCGCGGCCCATGGCCGGGATGGTGTTCGGTCATCTGGGCGATCGTCTGGGGCGCAAGAAAATGCTGTTGGTGACCATGGCCTTGATGGGCATCGCCACCGCCGGCATTGGCCTGTTGCCGAGCTATGCCAGCGTCGGCATCTGGGCGCCAATCGGTCTGATCGTGCTGCGTTTGATCCAGGGCATTTCGGTCGGTGGCGAGTGGGGTGGGGCGGTGTTGATGGCGAGCGAACACGCGCCGGCCAGGCGCAAGACGTTCTACGCGTCGTTCGCCCAACTCGGCAGCCCGGCCGGTTTGTTGCTGGCACTGATCGCTTTCCGCCTGGTGACGTCCCTTGAGCCAGAGGAGTTCCTCGCCTGGGGATGGCGCCTGCCATTTCTTGCCAGCGGCGTGTTGATGATGGTCGGCCTGTTGATCCGTTCCGGAGTTCACGAGTCGCCGGAGTTCGCCAAGGTCCAGGACAACAACGAGACCGCCAGATACCCGGTGATGGATGTGATCCGCACCTGCTGGCGGCAGATCCTGTTCGCTGCTGCGGCAGTGACCATTGGCTCGGCCGGGTTCTTCTTCACCAACACCTTCATGATCACCTACGTCACCCAATACCAGGGCATTGCCCGTTCGACGATTCTCGATTGCCTGTTTCTGGTGACCATCATCCAGTTGCTCTCGCAACCGGTCTCGGCGTTGCTGGCCGAACGTATCGGCGAAGGGCGTTTTCTCAAATGGGTCGCGCTGCTGTGCATGGTCACGCCGTACCCGATGTTCCTGCTGGTGGGTACGCAGAACATTCTGTTGATGACGCTCGGTATCGCGTTGGCCGTGGTGATTCTTTCGGCCCTGTACGCGGTGATCGCCGGCTACATGACCCAGGCCTTCCCGGTGCACCTGCGCTACTCGGGCATTTCCATCGCATACCAATTGGCTTGCGCCGTGGCCGGCGGCACCACGCCGCTGATCGGCACCCTGCTGGCCAGCAAGTTTTCCGGACAATGGTTGCCGCTGGCGGTGTTCTTCACCTTGCTTTCGGCGCTGTCCTTGATCGGTGTTTGCGGCCTGGCCCGCCTGCGCGCCAACCCGGTCGTCACCCACGCTGCTAAAGAGGTGTATTCGTGAGTAAACCTGCACACATCGACCCGGTTGAATGGCAAGCCCGTTGCGAACTGGCTGCGCTGTATCGACTGGTCGCGCACTTTCGCATGACCGACCTGATCGACACCCACATCACCCTGCGGATTCCGGGGCCCGAGCACCACTTCCTGATCAACCGCTACGGGGTGATCTTCGACCGCATGCGGGCCTCGGACCTGGTGCGTATCGATCAGGAAGGGCGGGTGGTCGATCCAGAGTACGCGGGCCATAGGGTCAACGCCGCCGGCTTCGTGATTCACTCGGCGATCCACATGGCGCGGCCCGATCTGAACTGTGTGATCCACACCCACACGGCGGCGGGCATGGCCGTCGCGGCACAGAAGCAAGGCTTGCTGCCGATCAGTCAGCACGCGCTGAAGTTCTACGGCAAGCTGGCCTATCACACCTATGAGGGCATCGCGCTGTCGCTGGATGAGCGCGAGCGGTTGATTGCCGACCTCGGCCCGCACCGGGCGATGATTCTGCGCAACCACGGATTGCTGGTGGGTGGCTCGGGCGTGGCCCAGGCGTTCCAGGAGATCCATTTTCTGGAGCGCGCCTGTCAGGCCCAGGTGCAGGCGCTGGCCGGTGGTTCGGCACTGCATTACCCATCGCCGGAAGTCTGCGCGCACACCGCCGAGCAGTTTGACCGTGATGAGCAGGACAACATCATCGACCTGGCCTGGGAGGCCGCCCTGACCTTGATCGAGTCCCAGCGCGAGTCCTATTTGTCATGAACGCGGTCATCAACACCGTGGTTCTGCTATCCCGCGACACCTTGCTGCTCAAGCAGTTGCAGGCTGCGTTTGCCCGCAGTGCGCCGCAGCTCACCGCCGTGCTGGCCGATGATTCGCGGGCAGCCAATGCACAGATGGCGGCGTGCTGGTTTCCCTTGCCGGGCAGTCTTGGCGCCTTGTCGAACCTGCAGGTGATTCACTCGGTGGCCGCCGGTATCGATCACCTCGATCACGATCCGTCATGCCCGGAGCTGCCGATCTGCCGTGTGGTCGATCCGGGTCACCGCCAGGGCATGACCGAGTACGTGCGCTGGGCGGTGATTCACTATCACCGTGGATTCGATCAGGTGTTGTCGCAACAACGGGAGCAACGCTGGGAGCGGCCGCTGCAACGGGCGGCGGGCCAGTTCAAGGTCGGTGTGATGGGGCTCGGCTCGCTGGGCAGCGCGATTGCTCTGGACCTGGCCGCAGCAGGTTATGACGTGCGCGGCTGGGCGCGGCGCAGCAAGGACTTGCCGGGTGTGCATACGTTCGCCGGGGCTGATGCGTTGCATCCGTTTCTCGACGGCGTCGAGTTGCTGATCAACCTGTTGCCGCTCACCAGCGAAACCCGCGGGATTCTCGGACGAGCCACTTTCGAGCGGCTCGCCAGCGGCGCGGCACTGGTCAACTGTGGCCGGGGCGGTCATTTGAACATCGATGACCTCGAACAGGCATTGGCGAAAGGGCACTTGCGCGGCGCCTTGCTGGATGTCTTCGAACAGGAGCCGCTGCCGGTCGATAACCGGCTGTGGACCATGCCCGGTGTCAGCATCACCCCGCATATGGCTTCGGCGGCTTCCCATGACTGTATTGCCGAACAAGTGGCGGAGAACTTCCGTCGCCTGAATGCTGGGGAGCCGTTACTCAACTGTGCCGACCGAGTATTGGGATATTGAACTAACACACCCCTTGTAGGAGCGAGCCCGCTCGCGATGGTCGTTAACGATTTCGCGTGTTTGCCGGTTAAACGCGGTGTTCTTGAGTTCATCGCGAGCAGGCTCGCTCCTACAGGAACCAGCTTCCCGTAAGCCATAACAACAACCTTCGCCTCAACCGTTTTACTGCCAGTTCAAAACAATTAAATAAATTCCTGGAGACAGTGATGAGCGATCTATCGTCCGCAGAAAAGTCCGGCGCACCACCGGAAGTTGCAATCAGCATGAAAAAAGTCGCGGTGGCCAGTGTGATTGGCACCACCGTGGAGTGGTACGACTTGTTCGTGTTTGCTACGGCATCGGCGCTGGTGTTCAACAAAGTGTTCTTTCCGGATTTCGTGCCGCTGATCGGAACGCTGCTGGCTTTCGGCACGTTCGCTTCGGCGTATCTGGCGCGGATTGTCGGTGCGGCATTGTTCGGGCATTTCGGTGATCGCCTGGGGCGCAAGTCGATGCTGTTGATTTCGCTGTTGACCATGGGCGCAGCGACCTTCGCCATCGGCTTGTTGCCTGACTTTGCAACCATCGGTATCTGGGCGCCGATCCTGTTGTTGCTGCTCAGGGTCGTGCAAGGCCTGGCATTGGGTGGCGAATGGGGCGGGGCGGTGTTGATGGCGGTGGAGCATGCGCCGGCCAACAAGCGTGGCTTGTACGGTTCCTGGGTGCAGATCGGCGTGCCGGCCGGGACCATGATTGCCAACCTGGCATTCCTGTTGATCGCGGCGTGGCTGTCCCCTGAGGACCTGTTGGCCTGGGGCTGGCGTATTCCGTTCCTGGCCAGCGTGTTGCTGATCGCCGTCGGTTTGTACATCCGCCTGAACATCTCGGAAACCCCGGCCTTCAACAAGGTCAAGGAGGCCGAGGTGCAAGTGAAAATGCCGCTGGCGGAAGTGTTCCGCAAGTACTGGAAGCAAGTGGTGCTGGGTGGGATTGCCACCATGTCTACGGGCGCTTCGTTCAACATCATCGTGGCGTTTGGTTTGACTTATGGCACACAGAATCTCGGCTTCAGCCGCAGCGTGATGCTTGGTGTGGTGCTGCTCTCCTGTGCCTGGTGCATCGTCATGCTGCCGGTATTCGGCGCGCTCTCGGACCGTGTCGGACGCAAGCCAATCATTGTCGGCGGCATCATCGCCGAAGCGCTGGTGGCGTTCCCGATGTTCTGGCTGATGGACACCAAAGAGCTGTCGATGGTGGTCTTCGGTTATCTGTTGTTGATGACGGCGTTCGCCGCCAACTACGGGCCGATCGCGACCTTCCTCGCCGAACTGTTCGGCACCCGGGTGCGTTATTCCGGGTTGTCCATCAGCTACATGTTGTCTGGCCTGCTCGGTAGCGCGGCAACACCGATTGTCACCACGGCCTTGCTGGCCGCGACAGGCAAAGGCTCTTCAGTGGCCTGGTACATGATCGGCGCAGCGTTGATCTCGCTGGTGGCGCTGTTGCTCCTGACCGAGACCTTCAAGAAAGACATCAGCGAAATCCCGAGCATCGTCCCGACAGACGCCCCGACCCCCGGCAAACCCTTCAAATCGGCTACGGCCTGAATCCTGGAGTTCTACAACATGCGCAGAATTCAATCGGCCCCGGGCTACATCGGCCCGGTCGGCCCTTACTCCCAGGCCGTGGTCAGCGGTCACCTGGTGTTTACCGCCGGGCAAATTCCGGCCCGGAACAATCTCGACGAACAACCTGCTGATTTCCGGGAGCAGGTGCGGCAAACCTTGCACAACCTCGAAGCGATCCTGATTGAAGCCGGGTCCGGTTTCAGCCACGTGATCAAAGTCAATGCCTACCTGACCGATCCCGCACAACTGGAGCCGTTCAACGCCGTGTACCGCGAGTTCCTCGGCCATGCGCCACCGGCACGCACCACGGTGTGCGTGGCCCTGTGGGGCGTGTCGCTGGAAATCGATTGTGTCGCCGAACTGATTGCCGGGGAGGCGCAACATGGATGAGTCGCTACTGATCGAACAACTCAAGGCCGTGAGCTTTCCGACCCTCGGGCATTTTCTCGAAGAGGGTTTTGCCGACCCGCAACTACGGGCCATGGTGCCCAATGTGAAAGTCGTTGGCCGTGCGCTGACCCTGAAGCTGGTGGGCGCCGATGCCATCGCCGTCAACCAGGCCCTGGCGCAAATCAGGCCGGGTGACGTGCTGGTGATCGACACCAGTGGCGATCATCGGCACGCTCCGGTCGGTGCGGTGACCAGTTGCGCGGCACACTGTGCCGGGGCGGTGGCAATAGTGGTAGATGGTGCGGTGACCGATCTGCTGGAGTTGCGCGAGGCCGGGTTACCGGTGTTCGCCCGCGGCACCAGCCTGTTGACCACCAAGCTGCACGGGCGCGGCGACAGCGCCATCAACCAGCCCATCCACTGCGCCGGCGTGACGGTGCAACCGGGGGATTGGGTGCTGGCGGACGACAACGGCGTGTTGTTTCTCGACACGGCAGCGGCGCAGGCGGTCATCGAGCAGGCGCTGGCCTCGGATCGTACCGAGCCACGCTTGCTCGAACGCTTGCGGTCCGGTGAGCCGGTGGCGCAAGTCCTGCGCGTTTAGTCCGTCAGCCGTTGCTGCAGGCTTTCGAGAAAGATCGTCTCGGCCCGGCTCATGCGCTGTTCGCGGTTCCACAGCAAATGAATGTCCACATCGGCAATGCCCTCGTGGGGCGGCAGGCGCCAGAGCAATCCGGCGTCGACGTCGGCCGCCACCACGTGCTCGGGCAAACAGCCGATGCCGAAGCCGGCGATGACCAGTCGCCGGACTTCTTCCAGGCTCGGTGACGATGCAACGATGCGGCCGCTGAAACCCTGCTGATCGCGAAAAATCGTCAGTGGCGAGAGCATGCCGCCGATCTGGTCACTGGTGAAGCTGACGAAATTCTCCCGCTGCAAATCCCCTTCGGCGACGTCCTGTTGGCCGAACATGGCGTGATGCTTGCCGCAGAAAAACGCATAGCGTTGCCGCAGGAACAAGCGCTGCTCCAGGCGTGGCTGCGGGCGCCGATTGAGGCTCAGGCCGAGGGTCGCGGTTTTTTCCTGGAGTGCGCTGACGATGTCGGAACTGCGCATCACATCGACTTCCAGATCCACTCGCGGGTATTGGCGATGGAAGTCGGCGAGGAAGTCATCAAAGCGCTCGGAGAAGATCCGGCTGATGATCAGCAACCGCACTTTGCCGATCACCTCGTCGGCCGGTTGTTCCAGCACGCTGCTGACCTGGGACATTTGCCCGTAGATTTCCCCGGCCAGGGCGAAGATCTGCTCACCGACTTCGGTCAGGGCAAAGCGTGGCCCGCGACGGGCAATCAGTTGGCGGCCCAGTTGTTCTTCCAGGCGCTTGAGGGCCTGGCTCACTGCCGGTTGAGTCAGGTGCAGGCGGGCGGCGGCGCGGCTGATGCTCAGCTCCTGGCCAATCACCCGAAAGGTGCGCAGCAGGTTCCAGTCCAGGCGGTCATTGAGCAGGCGTTGCATAGGCGTTCAGCAGCAAGTCAGGGGCCAATGGGGAGAGTCGGCGGCTTGCACACACAGTGCGCAAGCCATGGACATCTACAGTCGCGGGATCGTAACACTGTTGGAACTCAGTGGCAGAGGCAAGTCGGTTCCTGCAAAAAAAGCGTCATGCGTAGGCGAGGGCTTTCTCTTCCAGCAGTTCCTCATACAACGCCGTCCATTTGCGACCCATTTCGTCCGCCGTGAACAGGTTCTGATAACGGGCCTGCGCCTTCTCGCCCATTTGCGCCGCCAACACCGGGTTTTCCCAAAGCGTGCGCATCGCCTCGCGAAACGCTGATGGATTGCTCGGCGGCACCACCAGCCCGGTCTCGTCATGGATGTTTATGTAGCTGGTGCCCGTGCCAATCTCACTGGAGATCATCGGTTTGCCATACATCGCACCTTCAAGCAGCGAAATGCCGAAGGCTTCGGAGCGCAGGTGCGAGGGGAACACGATGGCGTAGCTCAGTTGCAGCAGCGCCACCTTGTCCTCGTCCCCCAGGCGTCCGAGGAAGTGCACATTGCGCAGACCCAAGGCAGCCGCCTGGGCATGCAGCTCTGCTTCCAGCGGGCCGGCACCGACAATCACGGTCGGGTAATCCAGGTCCTTCAGGGCATCGAGCAGGATGTGCAAACCTTTGTAGTAGCGCATCACACCCACAAACAGAAAGAACTTGTCGCCAAGCTTTTGCCGCCAGTGAGCCATTCGATCGCTGTCCGGCAGTGGGTAGCCTGCCTTGTTCAATCCATAGGGGATCACTTGGGTCTTGTGCTGAAACTGTTGCAACACATCACTGGTGTGCAGGTAATTGGGCGATGCAGCGACGATCCGGTCGGCGCTGTGCAGAAAGCGGTTCATCAGCGGCCGGTAAAGTCTGAGCAGGTGTTTCTGGCGGATAATGTCCGAGTGGTACGTCACCACGCTGGGTTTTTTCAGGTCGCTGGCGAAATGCACCAGGTCCATGAACGGCCATGGAAAGTGGTAGTTGACCACGTCGGCCTCGGCCGCCAGCTCGCGGAACTGTTTGAAGACGCTCCAGGAAAACCCTGTGGAAGCGAACTGAATGTCGAGTCTGGCCCGATGGACTTCATGGTGAGCGATCTGCATCGCCGCGGGGGTCGGATCGGCACTGAGTGTCAGCACCTTGCCTTCAACGCCGTGCAGGGCACCGCTTTCGCACAACTGGAAAATCACCTGTTCGATCCCGCCGACCGAGTCAGGCAGGTACGTCTTGAAAAAATGAAGAACTCGCATTCAATCTCCCATGGCCTGGCGGTAAGCGCTGGCCGTGACTTGCGCGCAGCGTTCCCAGGTAAAAAGCCTTGCCTGTAGCAATCCGGCTTCCCGGCATGCCTGCCAATGCGCTGGATCCTCAATCAGACGGCTCATTGCATTACGCAAGCCGTCGGGGTCATCAGGTTCAATGTAATTGCCCGCAGAGCCTGCCACTTCGGGCATGGCCGAGCGTCGAGTCAGAATGACCGGCGTGCCGCAGGCCATGGCCTCCAGCACCGGCAGGCCAAAGCCTTCGTATAGCGACGGAAAAATCAATGCCCGGGCGCCGGCCAACAGCTGCGCAACGTGCTCGTCAGGCAGATAGCCCAGCAAACAGACATGACCGCTGGCCAGGGCCTGGTGTAATTCTTCGCTGAACTGCTCGCGCTGCCAGCCCGCCATGCCGACGATCAGCAATGGAAAACGCTGACGGACTGATTCCGGCAATCGGGCGTGGGCGAGCAGGGCGAGGGACAGATTCTTGCGCGGTTCCAGGGTTCCGACACAGAGGAAGTATTCCCGTGCTTCGACGCCATGGGTCTTGAGTACGGCGTCGATAGCCTCGGGGGGCCGCGGGTGAAAACGCGCGGCTGCACCCAGCGGTGCAACAACAAACCGCTCCGCCGGTAGCCTGAAATATGCCCGGGCTTCGTCGGCAATGTATTGCGAGTCGGTAAGAATCAGGCTGGCCTGTTGCACGCCGTCGGCTACGCGCCGTTCGATTTCTCGCAAGCGCGCCGGTGGCTGCGTTTCAGGGTAGTGCAGGTGAGTCAGGTCATGCAGGGTGATGACTGTCGGGCCGTCGAACGACAGCGGCCACAAACTCGGTTCGTGGTAGAGGTCGATGGCTTGCGCGCTGCCTTGATCGAAGCGTTTCTGTTCCAGCCACCGTCGGGCCTGATAGGCCCCCGGAATCTGCCGCAGCAATGGCGTCAGTCGGGAATAACCGGGCATGGCCGCTTCAGGCAGCACAGTGCTCCAGCCCCAGCCATGAAACAGCGCCAGTTCAATATCCGGTTGACCCACCAGGGCGTTTGCCAGTTCGGCGACGTAGTGGCCGATGCCGGTGCGCGGCGCCTGGAGAATTCGGGCGTTAAGAGCAATGCGCATGTTGCCTCTCTTGTACGAGCGGCACGTCCGGGAGATTGCGCAGGGTGCGTTCGGCCAATTGCGCACTGGCTTCACGCCAGCCGATCCAGCGCCAGTGCGCGATGTCGCGAGTGGCCGGGAACTGACCGCTGCGCTCGAACCCCATGACCAGATCAGCCAGGCTTTGTGGCTCGGCCAGATCGAAGTACGCCATGAACTCGCCGCCGATTTCACGAAAGACTGCAATGTCGCTGCCCATGGCCGGCAGCCCACGCTGCATGGCTTCTACCAGCGGCAGGCCGAAGCCCTCCACAAAAGACGGAAACACCAGTGAGCTGGCGTGGATGTAGGCATGTTCGAGGCTGGTGTCGCTCAGGTCATTGAACATGAACAGGCGTTGGTTCAGCTGCGGGTGATTGCGTATGCGGGCCAGCAGTGCATCGCATTTCCAGCCGACTCGCCCGGCAATGCACAGCCGGGTTTTGGAGCCCGCCGCCCAGGCCCGTTCGAAGGCGTCCAGCAGGTAGGCGTGGTTTTTGCGCGGCTCGATGGTACTGACCATCAGGAACACCGGTTCCGGCGTCGCGAACAGTTGGGCAAGACGCGGTTCTACGTCAGCGCTGACTTCGCTCAGGTCGAGTTCGGAGCCCAGGTGGAAATAATCAAACCACAACTCGCTGGCCTTGGCAGGGCCCAGGCGGCGCTGAACCTCCTCGCGCACCTGGTCACGCACTGTTGCGGAAATGGCCACGTAGCCATCGGCGGTTTGGGTGATCCAGTCGAACCACTCGTTGAATACCTGCACCAGCCGTGTGTCGTAGAACTGTGGGTGAGTCAGGGGAATCAAATCGTAGATCACTGAAACGATGCCCACGCCTTCACGTTTGAGCTGTTCGGCAAACGGAAAAAAGTCGGTGTGCCAGGATGAATCCAGCAACACCAGTTGATCTCCCGGCTGATGCTGCAACGGTGCGCAACGTTTGGGCAGTTGATACTGGTTGATGCCCTCGATCGCACGCAGTGGAAGGCTGAAACAGGTGATCGCGGTCACCCGGTAGGCCACGTGCAGCAAACGCTTGATCGCCCGCGAGTTGCTTCGGTTATGCAAGCGCTGATGCAGTTGCCAGAAGCGGTGAGCCAAGCGCCCAAGTCGTCCACCAAAGGTCATCAAGGCATCGAAAAACGGGATGTTCAGCGCGCCGAGTTTCAGTACCCGATAGAGTTTGCCCTGCAGCAACACCACAGGGATGCATTCAACACCGTCGACCGAATCCGGTAGCTGGTTGACGACGTTGCGCACCACCCGCTGAATGCCCGAATTGACCTTGGGGTGTTGGAATACGTGGGTGCACTCCACCAAAAGACGCGTCATGGCGTGCCCTCCGAGGTGACCGGCGCGCTCAAGCGCGTGACGGTGGTCTTCGCGGCCAGCCACGAGCAGCCGACAAAATCTTCCTGCCGGTTGTTGATCACATGGAACACCAACCCGTAGTCGCGCCACTCGAAGTTGCGGTCCAGGTGCGAATCCAGGCGTGACAGGCTCAACGCCACGGAATAGTTACCCTTGCCCAAGCCCATGACGAAAGCGAAGCGGTAGGTCACACGCTCGCCAGCCTGCAGATCGGTCAGCGCCTGATCCTGGCGATGGGTGTTGATGCCGTACATGGCCTGGCCAAGGCGATCCTTGATCATGAAGCCCAGCACCAGCCGCTCGATGTCCTGGCGAACTTCGACATTCACCTCCAGCACCACCGGCTGGCCGACTTCGGCGGCATCGATGGCGCGTTCATGTTTGTCGAGCAGGCGAACGTTCAGAATCCTGGCTTCACCCGTTCCCGAAATGGTACTGAGCTGGCCGCCAGCGAGGGCTTCCTGGCGCACGGTCTGTCCTTCACGCTCGGCGAGCAGGGCGTTGTAGTAGTCCATGACGGATTCGGGGGTGTCGTGCATGGCCATGTAGCCGTTTTCCAGGAGGATCGCCGAGTCGCAGATCGACTGAATCGCCGAGCGGTCATGGGAGACGATCAACAGCGTGGTACCAGCTTTGCGAAAGCCGCGGATGCGGTCGAAACTTTTGTGCTGGAAGTAGGCGTCGCCCACCGACAGCGCTTCGTCGACGATCAGAATGTCCGGGCGCCGCGCGGTGGCCACGCTGAACGCCAGGCGCATTTGCATACCGCTGGAATAGGTGCGCACCGGGTGGTCGATGGCGTCGCCAATTTCCGCGAAACGTTCGATTTCCGGCATCAGCGCTTCTATCTCTTCGACCTGCATGCCCAGCAGTTGCCCGGCCATGACCGCATTCTGCCGGCCGGTAAAGTCCGCATGAAAACCCATGCCCAATTCCAGCAGGGCAGCGACGCGGCCTTCGAGCTCGATGGTGCCGCAGGTGGGTTGGGTGGTGCCGGTGATCATCTTCAACAAGGTGCTTTTGCCGGCACCGTTGACCCCGACGATACCCACCGATTCTCCGGGGGCAATCTGGAAGGACACGTCCTGTAGCACCCAGTGCTGGCGATGGCGGATCGGTGAGAACGGGACCAGCCATTCAACCAGTCGACTCCAGCGGGTAGGGTATTGTTTATAGGCCTTGCCAAGGCCGGTGACGCGTATGTGCCCCATCAGAGTTCATCCACCATTTCACCGACCCTCTGCCGAAACAGCCGCAGTCCGATGACCAGGAGCAATACGCTGGCGACCATGATCGGCAGCAGCGAACTCCAGACGGGCCATTGGCCGTACAGGAAGATGTTCTGATAGCTGGTGATCAGGTTGGTCAGGGGGTTGAGTTGCAGCAGGCGCTGCACCCAGTCGGGCAGGATGCTCATCGGGTAAACGATTGGCGTCAGCCAGAACCAGAATTGCAGGCAGATGGCGAAAAATTGCCCGACATCGCGAAAAAACACATTCAATACGCCAAGAATAATCCCCAGCCCGGCACAGAACATCACCTGTAACGCCAGCAGCGGAATGAGTGCCAACAGCGCCAGGCCCGGCAGGCGACCGGTGATCAACAGAAAGCCGAGGAACAGGCCGATGATGATCGCGAAGTTGATACCGGCATTCAACAGCACGATCACCGGCAGGCAGATCCGTGGAAAGCTGATTTTTTTCAGCAGGTTGGCGTTATCCAGAAACATGTTCTGGCTGCGCACCGTGATTTCTGCAAACAAGCCCCAGGTCAGCAACCCGGCGCAGAGGTAGATGCTGTAGGCCATGCCGTCATCTACCCCAGGCAAGCGCGCGCGCATGATCTGGGAAAAAATCACGGTGTAGACAATGATCATCGACAGTGGATTGAGCACGGTCCACAGGGCACCGAACAACGAATTGCGATAACGCGCCTGAAACTCTCGCTGGACGCTACCGAGGATGAACCCTCGATAGCTGCCCAGCGTGCGGTAAAGGGAAAGCAGCATTCAAACCGTCCTGCCGTATTGATCTTCGAAGCGGACGATGTCGTCCTCTCCCAGATATTCGCCGCTTTGCACTTCGATGATCACCAGGTCGATCACGCCGGGATTCTCCAGGCGATGCTTGTGACCGGCAGCAATGAAGGTCGATTCGTTCTTGGCCACCAGATGAGTGCCGGTGCCATTGTTGGTGACCTTGGCCATGCCTTCGACCACCACCCAGTGTTCATTGCGATGGTGGTGCATCTGCAACGACAACTTGGCGCCGGGCTTGACCACGATGCGCTTGATCTTGAAACGCGGGCCTTCCTCAAGCACTGTGTAGGTGCCCCATGGCCGGCTGACCGTCCGGTGCAGGCGATAGGCTTCGTGCTCTTTATCCTTGAGTTGCCGGGCCACCCGGCGCACATCCTGGGCGCGGTCGGCGTGGGCCACCAGCACCGCGTCGGCGGTGTCGACGATGATCAGGTTATCCACACCCACGGTCGCGACCAGACGGTTATCGCTCTGGACGAAATTGTTGTGGCTGTCGATGAAAATCGACTCGCCGACGGCGCGATTGTTCTGTGCATCCGCCGGCACCAGCGCGGCCACCGCACCCCAGGAGCCGATATCGCTCCAGTCGAAACGGGCGGGCACGACAACCACCTTGTCGGAGCGCTCCATCAATGCGTAGTCGATGGAAATGTCCATGATTTCGCCAAACAGGGCCGGTGACAGTTCCTGTTGCACGCTCCCGGCGTTTTCCACGGGGGCGCTGGCGGCCATGCAGGTTTGTGTCTGCTCCAGCAAAGCCGGCGCATGGGTTTGCAGTTCGGCCAGCAGGGTGGCGACCGAGAAGCAGAACATCCCGGAGTTCCACAGGAAGTTGCCGCTTTCCAGGTAATGAGTCGCGGTTTGCAGGTCGGGTTTTTCGACGAAACGCCGCACCCTGGCAGCGCCTTTATCGTCCAGTGATGTGCCGGCTTCAATGTAGCCAAAGCCGGTTTCCGGAGCGGTCGGCACCACACCGAAGGTCACCAGGTGACCGCCCTTGGCCAATGTCACGGCATGCTCGACGGCGTCCTTCAGCGCATCGACATTGACGATCAGATGGTCGGCGGGCATGACCAGCATGATCGCGTCGTCGCCATGCAGGGCCTGGAGCGAGAGGGCGGCGGCGGCAATGGCCGGCGCCGTATTGCGCCCCGTCGGCTCCAGCAGGAAGTGACCGCGATGGCGGCCAAGGTGCGCGTCCCGAAAGTGATCCTTGCTCTGGAAGTAATACTCGCGGTTGGTCACCGTGACGATATCGCCCCAGCCGTCGAGCAGGTCCGCGGCACGCCGATAAGTCTTGGCCAGCAGCGACTGGCCGTCAGGCAATGCCATGAACGGTTTGGGATGGCCTTCACGCGACACCGGCCACAACCTTGTCCCGGCACCGCCGGAGAGAATCACGGGAATCAGCATGGCCTACTCCTTGGCAACGCGTTTCATGTCCGCATCCATCATCATGCGGATCAAGGCATCCAGATCGGTTTTTGGCTTCCAGCCCAGCACACGCTGGGCCTTGGCCGGGTTGCCGAGCAACACTTCCACTTCGGCCGGGCGGAAGAACGCCGGGTCGATCTTCACGTAGTCGCGGTAGTTCAGGCCCACATGATCGAAGGCGATCCGGCACATCTCGCGCACGGTGGTGGTCACGCCGGTGGCCACCACGAAGTCGTCGGGTTTGTCCTGTTGCAGCATCAGCCACATGGCCTCGACGTAGTCCCCGGCAAAGCCCCAGTCACGCTTGGCGTCGATGTTGCCCAGGCGCAGTTCCTGCTGTTTGCCCTGCTTGATCCGGGCGGCGGCGTCGGTGACTTTGCGCGTCACGAACTCGATGCCGCGCAGCGGCGATTCATGGTTGAACAGAATCCCGCTGCTGGCGTGCAGGTTGAAGCTTTCGCGGTAGTTCACGGTGATCCAGTGGCCATACAACTTGGCCACGCCATAAGGGCTGCGCGGATAGAACGGTGTGTTCTCGTCCTGCTGTTCGGCCTGGATCAGGCCGAACATTTCGCTGGTGGACGCCTGGTAGAAACGCGTGTGCGGACTGAACTGGCGGATCGCTTCGAGCAAGTGGGTAACGCCCAGGCCGTCGACGATGCCGGTGGTCACCGGTTGATCCCAGGAGGCCGCGACAAAGCTTTGCGCGGCGAGGTTGTAGACCTCGTCCGGTGCCGACTTGATCACCGCGCGCTGCACTGAACAGGCATCGGCCATGTCGCCGTCCAGGTAGACGATGTCCGCTTCGACCCCCATCTCACGCAGACGCCAGCGCGAATCGCTACTGCGACGCGCGACCAGGCCGTGGACTTTGTAACCTTTGTCGAGCAGCAGTTTGGCCAGATACGCGCCATCCTGGCCGGTGATACCTGTGATCAATGCACTTTTAGTCATTCTTGTCGTACTCGCTTCTCCCAGTCGGACAGGATCGCCCGCAGGGATTGTTGTGTTGTGATTTCAGACTTCCATCCGGTGATCCGGGTCAGCCTTTCAGGGCTGCCACACACCCGACGCTGATCCGCGCGGCGAAGTCGCGCAGGGTCCTGGACGAGTTGCAGGTCGACCTGGGCAAGATCTGCCAGTTGTGCGATCAAACTGCGAATGCTCTGCTCGCGCCCCGAGCAAATGTTGTAGACCTGCCCCGGCGTACCTTTTTCCAGCAAGGCCAGGTAGGCCGAGACCACGTCCCCGACATCGAGGAAATCGCGTGTGACGTCGATGTCCCCGACTTCCAGTTGTGGCGCTTGCAGGCCTTGCCTGATCCGGCAGATCTGACGGGCGGCGCTGGCGATGACGAAGCTGTCTTTCTGCCCGCTGCCGATGTGGTTGAACGGGCGGGCGACCAGTACGGGCCAGCCTTCGCTCAGGCCCCATTGCAAGCTCAGGAACTCTGCCGACAGTTTGCTGACGGCATAGGGATTGCGCGGGCAGGGTGGCTGCAATTCAGTGATGGGCAGATCGGCTTCAGTGACCTGGCCATAGACATCACCGGAGCTGACATACAGAAACGTGCCGCTGAATCCGCGTGCCTTGAGGGCTTGCAGCAGGTTCAGGGTGCCCAGCAGATTGACATTCAGGGTGCCCGCCGGATCACGAAAGGCTTGCGGGACGAAAGTCTGGCCGGCCAGGTGAATCACCGCATCGGGCATTTCCGGCCACAAGCCTTCGAGACTGTCCGGCACAGCGAGATCGTAGCGGCAAGGAACAGGCAAAAGCTCCCATTCCGAGGCATCAGCCTGTAAACGCGACTGGATGTGTTGTCCGACGAATCCGCTCAGACCCGTGACAAACAGACGTTTTTTCAAACAGCGACCCCTTGGTCATGCATTTCATCCACTTTCCACAGGCTTTATGGAACGGTTTCACGAGTCGAAATGATCGCTCGAAAATCAGGTGAAATGTTTGTTGTAGTTGTTTGGTAGCCAATCTGTGCCATTTGCTCGGCAATTTCAACAGGTCCAATCGTGACCGGTCAGTTCTCGTCAGCGTAGCCCGATTTATTCTCGTCGGGCGGTTCACGAATCCTCAACGGATGTGGTTAGAATGCCCCTCGTCACGATTATCCGGGGTTCGGCAGCGTCGCTTCGAAACTGCGGGAAACTGACCACTAAAACAAGAACGAAGGCGGGCAGGAAGACGATGGACGAGCGCCAGTAAACACTGACTCGAACCGTGTCCTCCCCGTCATGGCGTGAGGCTGCCGGGATGGCGGCGTCACCGTGGGATACCATGAATTTTATTCTTTACTCCGACGTCAACGACAGCTCCATCAGCCAGAGTCTCGGCCGTCCCGAGTACAGTTACTATTTCGTGCTCAAGGCGTATCGCCCTGTACTCGAAAGCCTTGGGCGAGTGCATGTGGTGTCCTCCACCGCCGAGGTCGATCCGCTCTACAAACAATTATCGGCCGCCGGCGAAGACAGTCTGTTCCTGTCATTTACGCCACCGCAGAAAACACCGAACGACCTTGAGTGCCCGACGATCTGCGTGGTGGCCTGGGAGTTCGATTCGATTCCCGATGAGCAATGGGATAACGATCCGCGCCAGGACTGGACGCAAATGCTGGCGCGGCAGGGCCGGGTGATCACGCTCTCCAGCCATACCGCCCGGGCGATTCGCCGGAGCATGGGCGAAGACTTTCCGGTGCTGGTGTTACCGACGCCGTTGTGGGAAAACTTCGCCGACATTCGTAGTCGCCACACCAGCGCCCCGATCAGCGCCGGCTCGACCCTGGACATCAAGGGCTGCATCTTCGATACACGCACACTCGGGCTGAGCGCCGATGCACTGATTCCTGTCGTGCCGACCGCCGAGGAACTGGCGGCACTCGAGGCCGAGCTGGAGGCATTGAAGCCACCGCCGCTGACGCTCAAGCGCCGCTTCGTGATTGCTCGCCATTATCTGCATATGTGGCGCCTGGACAAAGGCAAATCGCTGCCGATCCCGGTGCATCGCACCCATTTTCTGAGCCAGTGGTATTGGGAAGGGATTCGCGACCTGTTGTCGCAAGCCGCCCATGAGCGCCTCGCCGAGTGGTTGCCGGCCATCGCCGGCCCGCAGACGATTGCAGTGCCCGAGCCAGAGCCGCGAGCGTGGCCGGACACCACCGCCCGGGTTGAAACACAGGTTGACGGAGTGGTGTACGTCACCGTGTTCAACCCGCGTGACGGTCGCAAGAACTGGCATCAACTGATTACTGCATTCTGCTGGGCGTTCCGCGAAACGTCTGACGCGACGCTGGTGCTGAAGATTACCCAAAGCGATCTGTCGTCCTACCACGACGAACTGATGACGTTGCTCGCGCAGCTTTCGCCGTTCGCCTGTCGGGTGGTGGTCATGCACGGCTACCTGGACGATCCGCAATACGCCCGGCTGTACGAAGCCGCCAGTTACTACGTCAATGCCTCACGCTGCGAAGGGCTGTGCCTGCCGCTGATGGAGTTCATGGCCAGCGGTAAACCGGTGATTGCTCCTGATCACACGGCCATGGAGGACTACATCGACGAGCGTGTGGCGTTTGTGGTCAAGTCCAGCGAAGAGCTGACCATCTGGCCGCAGGACACTCGCATCATCTACCGCACCCTGCGTTACCGGCCGGATTGGGGTTCGCTGAAAACCGCTTACGAAAACAGCTACCGTCTGGCCAAGGAACAACCGCTGGAGTATCAGCGCATGTCCCACGCCGCCGTCGAGCGTATGCACGATTACTGCGCTTTCGCCCCGGTGCAGAAACGCATGGCGGATTTCTTCGGGCTGGCGCCACAGGCTTTGCCGACAGCAACCGTGACGGATAACGCCCCATGCTGATCATCATTCATTCGGAAACCAACCAGCACACCATTGCCCAGAACCTTGGCCGCTCGGAGTACAGCTATTACTTCGTACTCAAGGAGTACCGTCCCGTGCTGGAACGGCTGGGGCGAGTGGTAGAAGTCAGCGACCCGCAGACCGAAGTCGATGCCTTGTACCTGGACTGTTTGTCTCGTGGTGAAGCGTGCGTGTTCCTGTCGTTCTCACCGCCTCATCGCACGCCGGTCAATTTGACCTGCCCGACGCTGCCGGTGTTCGCGTGGGAATTCAGCACCATCCCCAACGAACCCTTCGCCGGTGACCCGCTCAATGACTGGCGCACGGTGTTGCGGGCAGCGGGTGCGGCGATTACACATTCCAGCTACACCGTGAATGCGGTACGCGAGGCGATGGGCGCCGATTACCCGATCATCGCGGTACCTGCCCCGGTATGGGACCGGTTTTCCGAGCGCGGCGCCCAGTTGCAACGTCAGCCCCTGGCCCGTCAGGTGCGGTTGACGCTCAAGGGGTTGCTGGCAGACAGCCGCGAACTCGAATTGCGAGCCTTCGGCCCCGTGGCAACTCGCGAAGGTGTGGGGATTGATTTCCAGGCCCCGCCGAGTGAACACGAGTTGGTCCTCGATGGCGTGATCTACACTTCGGTGTTCAACCCCGGTGACGGGCGCAAGAACTGGGAAGACATGCTCAGTGCCTTTTGCGTGACGTTTCGCGAGGTGGACGACGCAACGCTGGTGCTTAAATTGACGCACCACGATGCCGAAGAAGCGCTGACTGATATCCTTCACCACTTGTACAAGAACCAGTCCTACCGCTGCCGGGTCGTGTTGATTTACGGCTATCTGGCTGACGCGGACTATGAGCAGCTGGTGCAAGCCACGAGTTACGTGGTCAACACCTCCTACGGCGAAGGCCAATGCCTTCCGCTGATGGAGTTCATGTCCTGTGGCAAACCGGCCGTGGCGCCACGGACCACGGCGATGATCGATTACCTGGATGCCGATAATGCATTCCTGATTGACTCCACCGATGAGCTGACGGCCTGGCCACATGACCCGCGCAGGGCGTTTCGGACCTTGCGCTACGTCACCAATTGGGCGTCGTTGTGCAGGGCTTACCAATCAAGCTATGACGTGGCCAAGGGTGATCCCGAACGTTATGCACAGATGTCCGTGCACGCAGTGGCCAGCCTCAGGAAATTCTGCAGCCAGGCCACCGCCGAGCAGCGGCTTGGCGTATTTTTCGAGCGCCTGTTCGAGAGTGGTGCCGTGGAAACCCCCGAGGCATGATTCGCGCATTGGTCAGACGTTTCTTTCCGGAGACGAAACCCGAGCCCCGGCCCGCGCCGCTGCCGGTCGAGCAATCCCGTGTGTCGCCAAGAGATGTGGGCTTGCACGATGCGATGCATGACGGCTGGTTTTCGGGCGACAGCGGCGAATTGCTCAAAGGGTTTGCCATCACCGCCGACGACACCCTGCTGGATGTCGGATGCGGCGAAGGCGTGGCGACGTTGTTCGCGATCCGCCAGGGCGCCTCGGTGATCTTCACTGACAGCGAATACGACAAGGTCCATGACCTTGCCCGGCAAGTGGCCGCGCAATCAGACAAACCGAACCTGGGGCTGGTCAGCAACAGTTTGCCGCTGCCATTGGCCGAAGGCTGCGCCAGCAAAGTCGTGTGCATGGAAGTGCTCGAGCACATCGATCAGCCAGAGCCCTTCATGGCCGAACTGGTGCGCATGGGCCGCCCCGGTGCGCTGTACCTGTTGAGCGTGCCATCCCCGGTGGGCGAGCATTTGCAGAAAGGCATCGCCCCGGCCAGCTACTTTCAATCGCCCAATCACGTGCAGATTTTCAGCCCCGAGCGATTCGCCGCGCTGGTGGAGGACGCCGGCCTGGTCATCGAGCATCGTCAGGCATCCGGGTTTTTCTGGGTCATGGGCATGATCTTTTTCTGGGCCAGTGAGCGGGCCGCCGGCCGGGATTTGGGCGGTGCGGTGCGTGACCGGATTCAGGCGCCGTACCCGCCGCTGATGGAAAGCTGGGCGAAAACCTGGCAGGACTTGCTGGCCCAGCCCGACGGGTTGGCGATCAAGCGGATGCTGGATCAGTTCATGCCCAAGAGCCAGGTGATCATTGCTCGCAAACCTCATGTCCAGGAGGGCGAATGAGTAACGAAAAACGGATCATGGACATCGAATTGCTGCGCGGCATTGCGGTGCTTGGCGTGCTGTTTCATCACCTGCAGGACAGCCTGTTCGCGGCGGCCGTGCCATTGCTGCAGAGCATCACGCTGTACAACCAGCCGTGGTGGGGCGTGGATCTGTTTTTCGCGATCTCGGGCTTCGTCATTGCCCGCAGCCTGATCCCGGCCTTGCATCGTTGCACTACCGGTCGGGATTATTGGCAACAGACGCGCAATTTCTGGTTGCGCCGGGCTTTTCGTTTGCTGCCGTCGGCCTGGTTATGGCTGGCGCTGATGTTGCTGGCATGCCTTTTTCTCAACCGCTCCGGCGCGTTCGGCACGCTGCACGCGAACATTCAGGCGACCCTGGCCGGCATTGCGCAGTACGCCAATTTCCGCTTTGCCGACAGTTTTTATCGCTACGAGTACGGCACCAGTTTCGTGTACTGGAGCCTGTCGCTTGAAGAGCAGTTCTACCTGCTGTTTCCGTTGTTGATCGTGTTGTTTCGCAAACACCTGGTGTGGGCTTTGCTGGCGCTGGTTGCGGTGCAGTTGTTTACCTTGCGCACGCCGATCCTGATGGTGGTGCGCACCGACGCGCTGGCCCTTGGCGTGCTGTTGGCGATGTGGAGCGTGCAGCCTTCGTACCGACGCTGGGAGCCGACCTTCCTGGGTCGCCCATGGGCCGGCCTGTCGGCACTGGTCGGGGTTTCACTGGTGCTCGGTTTCATGGCGACGGACCGCTTCACCTTTACCCATTACCGGATCGGCGTGATTGGGCTGTTGTGTGCGCTGCTGGTGTGGATCGCGTCCTACAACCGCGATTACCTGATGCCCAAAGGCGCGTTGAAGAACGTGATGACCTGGATCGGTAGCCGCTCCTACGGCATCTACCTGATCCACATTCCGGCCTATCTGTTGGTCCGCGAATTCACCTTTCGGTTGCAGGAAGCCAACCTGCCGAACCCGGCGGGTCATCCGCTGCCGACGTTGCTCATCGCGTTCGGATTGATCGCCCTGTTGAGCGAACTCAACTACCGCTTCATCGAAATGCCCATGCGCCAGCGCGGTGCCTCGCTGGTACAACGCCTGAGCCCGTCCCGTATCGCCGTCCCATCCTCTGGAGCCACCTCATGCTGAGCCTATTGAAGAAACTCACGGCGGGCACGCCCGTGCCTGTGCAGCCAGAGACACCGCCTGCGCCACCCGTGGCGGAGAAGGTCGACCCCTATATGCTCGGCCTGCACGACGCGATGCTCAGCGGCTGGTTCAATCAGCAAACCGGCGAACTGTTCAGCGGATTCCCGGTGACCCCCGAGGACACGCTGCTGGACGTGGGCTGTGGTGACGGCGGCAACGTGCATTTCTGCGGGATGCGCGGGGCAAAGATCATCATTGCCGATATCGACGCGGCCAAGGTCGAAGCGACCCGTCAGCGCCTGAGCGATACACCGGCCCGCGACGTCGAATGCCACGTCACCGACTGCAACCCGCTGCCGATTGCCGATGCGACCGCCACGCGGGTGGTGTCGACCGAGGTCATCGAACACGTGGACGATCCAGCCCAGTTCCTCGCTGAACTGGTACGCGTCGGTAAACCGGGCGCCTTGTATCTGCTGAGCGTCCCCCATCCGAGCTCCGAAGACCTGCAGAAAGATATCGCGGCGGCCGAGTATTTCCAGAAGCCCAACCACATTCGCATCATCAGCGAAGAGCAGTTCAAGGCCATGGTCAGCGATGCCGGCCTGGAAGTGATCAGTCACAGCCAGTACGGATTCTACTGGTCGATGTGGATGCTGTTGTTCTGGGAAGCCAAGGTCGATTTCAGCAACCCGGACCATCCGTTGCTCAACCACTGGGCGGATACCTGGCAGGCGATTCTGGCCTCGCCACGGGGCACCCAGATCAAGCAGGCGCTGGATGCCGTGGTGGCGAAAAGTCAGGTGATCATTGCGCGTAAACCCTGATCACCCTGTTGTGGGAACGACGGTCTGCAACGGGCTGTCCGTCACCGTCATTCGGTGACGTCCCGTAGCATCCCATCAAGCCTGATCAGCAATGCCCGCTTGGGCGAGCCCGTGAACCCGAACCGTATTGCCCGCCTGGATACCATTCCAGCACGCTTTAGCCGGCTCGTTCTCAGAGCCGGCTGACCCCGTATGACTTTCTGCTGAACGCCTACGCGTTGCATAAGCGTTCTCCAGAAACTAAAACGGGGGGTACAGAAAAACAACACCTTACGATGGCCGAACGGGGGCTCAATAAAATTTAAATTCATCTGTATTATCGTGATCGTGAGAGTGGAGTATTAGGCGGATCACAGGGAGCGATCCGCGAGAATACTTACTCTGGCATTGTCCAGGATTGTAGCTTGTAGCCCTCCTGGCTCAACTGGGCTCGCACCTCTTCCAGCAGGCTTTCCAGTTGCGCCGGGTCGGAATAGGCACTGCTTGGAATCTGTTTGCGACAAATGCGAGTGTTGGCCCGGTCGATGATGGTCAGGCTCAGTTCGCCATTACCGTCTTGCGGAGCCCAGGCGACGCATTGAAAAGGTTCGAATGCGTGGCCGGCAATCAACAGTGCTTCGTTGATACGGAACGGGGTGCTCATGGGGCGTCTCTCCTTGTACCCAAACAAATGATGTGCCATCGGGTGGGCTTACCGGTCCTGTTTTGGCACAATCGACAATATCTCGACGCTGCCGTCATCCAGGAAGTCGAGAGTCACGTACCAGAAAGTGTCGCGCTCTGGCCCACAGCAGTTTTTCATTGTTTTACATAACTGCCTGGCGCCGGTTCCAGAGGCGGGAATTTGTCATTCCCTATGTGCGCAACCGCTGGTTGGCGCTCGCCGGAGTGTCCCGCCAGCCAGTTGAACCAATCATTCCACCAGCTACCGGGTTGCTGCTCAGCATTCTTGAACCAGGTCTCCGGGTTTTTCGTGACCCGATTATTGGTCCAGTAATGGCGCTTCTGCTTGGCCGGTGGATTGATGACGCCGGCGATATGCCCTGAAGCTCCCAATACAAAACGCTTGGCCCCGGAGAGCAGGTTGGTGCTGGCGTAGGCGCTTTTCCAGGGCACGATGTGATCGTCATGGGTGGCGAGGATGTAAGCGGGAGCGTCAATTGCACGCAAATCCAGCTTGACCCCGCAGCATTCCAGCTCGCCTGATTTCAAATCGTTTTGCAGATAGGTGTGGCGCAGGTACCAGCAGTACATCGGGCCCGGAAGGTTGGTGCTGTCGTTATTCCAGTACAGCAGATCAAGCGGAATCGGCTTTTGCCCCTTAAGGTATTTGTCGACGTTGTAGTTCCACCACAATTCGTTGGGGCGCAGCAAGGAGAAGGTATTGCCCATGTCCTCTCCACGAAACAGACCGATGGGACCATTTATGCCGCCGATTGTGCGCTCGCGGTAGGCCACCAGTTCTTCGTCGACGAAGACGTCGATGGGGCCGGTATCGAGGTAATCAAGGAACGTGGTGAACAGGCTCACGCTGGCGATCTCTCTGTCGCCACGTGCAGCCAGTACGGCCAGTGCAGTGCTCAACAGGGTGCCGCCGATGCAGAAACCCACGCAATTGAGTCGCTGCTGGCCACTGATCTCGCGGGCCACTTGCAGGGCGTCGATCACCCCGTGCTCAATCAGGTCATCCCAGGTGGTGCCAGCGTGTTCCTGGTCAAAGTTGCGCCAGGACATCAGGAATACGGGATGTCCCTTTTCCAGCAGGTGGCGGACCATCGAGTTGTCCGGACGCAGATCAAGGATGTAGTACTTGTTGATCGAAGGCGGTACGACGAATACCGGGTGCCGGTACTGGGTTTCGCTTTGCGGGTAGTACTGAATCAGCTGGAACAGGTGATTCTCGAAGACGATTTCGCCAGGGGTGCTGGCCAGATCGACGCCAACCTTGAAGGCGTCGCTATCACACTGACGCATTTTGCCTTCGTTCATGTCGCTGAGCAGATGCTGCATACCTGTGAGCAGGCTGGCACCTTGAGTCTCAACCACACGCTGGAGCGCGTCAGGGTTACTGACCAGAAAATTGCTTGGCGCACTGACGGCAATGGCTTGCTCGACCAGATAGCGCAGGCGTTGGCGCGGTTTCTTTTCGTCGATCAGCAGTTTGTCGAGCAGTTTCAGGAGAAAGCTGGAGTTGAGCAGGTAAAACGCAGCGAGGGAGCCGAACAGTGGATCACTCCAGTTACCGCTGGCGAAGCGTCGATCATCGAAGCTGAAGGGTTGGCCGGTCAGCAATTTTTGGCCGAGTTTGCCCCATTGAACCTGGTAGTCCATTTGAAGGCTGTCCAGGGTTTCGCGAGGCAGATCGAACCAGGCGCCGTGCTCATGCCCGGAAAACCAAGGATTAGTGCTGACCCACAGGCGCAATTGTTGCACTGCATAGGACGCGATGAACGGAACCTGGCCTGACCAATAGGTTGTGAATGTATGCGCGTTATTGTCCATAAAGTTCCTTGCCCATACAGATGAGCCGGGCAGAAAAAAGCCGCGCTTTGCCGGACTCCGGCATAGCGACGGCAGGAATGCGGGCAGCGTTGTTTCACGCCAACCTGATGCGCGGAGCAAGGGGCCCAAGTCCGCGTATTGGCTATTCAGATGCCGTTGGTTAGCGCTCGATAGCCAGGCTTACGCCTTGTCCGCCACCGATGCACAACGTGGCCAGCGCCTTCTTTGCGTCGCGACGGACCAGTTCGTGCACCAGCGACACCAGAATCCGTGCCCCCGACGCGCCGATCGGATGGCCAAGGGCGATTGCACCGCCGTTGACGTTGACTTTGCTGGTGTCCCAACCCAACTCTTTGCCAACCGCCAGCGCCTGGGCGGCGAAGGCTTCGTTGGCTTCGATCAGGTCGAGGTCTTCGACGCTCCAGCCGGCCTTTTGCAGGGTCAGGCGTGTAGCCGGGACCGGGCCAATGCCCATGATCGACGGGTCCACACCGGCGCTGGCATAGGCTTTGATCCGTGCCAGTACCGGAAGGCCCAGCGCTTGTGCTTTAGCTGCGCTGGCCAGCAACAGCACGGCAGCACCATCGTTGAGGGTCGAAGCGTTGCCGGCGGTCACGCTGCCGTCTTTCTGGAATGCCGGTTTGAGTTTCGCCAAGGCTTGCGCGGTACTGTCGACACGCGGCTGCTCGTCGGTGTCGAAGACCAGTGGTTCACCCTTGCGCTGAGGAATCAGGATCGGGGTGATTTCGCTCTGGAAGCGCCCGCCCTCAATGGCGGCGGCGGCCTTCTGTTGCGAGGCGGCAGCGAAGGCATCCTGTGCTTCACGAGAGATCTCGTACTTCTGCGCCAGATTCTCGGCGGTGATGCCCATGTGGTAGTCGTTGAAGGCGTCCCACAGGCCATCCTGGATCATGCTGTCTTGCAGTTGCGCATGGCCCATACGCAGACCGGTACGTGCCTTGGGCAGAACATAGGGAGCCAGACTCATGTTTTCCTGACCGCCAGCGATCACCAGTTCCGCGTCGCCGCAACGGATTGCCTGGACGGCGAGATGGACCGCCTTGAGACCGGAGCCGCAAACCTTGTTCAAGGTCAGGGCAGGTGTGGTGTTTGGCAAGCCGGCCTTGATCGCTGTCTGGCGTGCCGGGTTTTGTCCAGCGCCGGCAGTGAGTACCTGGCCCAGGATCACTTCATCAATCTGGGCAGCATCGAGACCCGTCTGCTCCAGCAAGTTGCGAATCACTGCGGCACCCAGCTCGGTCGCGGGAATTGCAGACAAAGAACCCTGGAAACTGCCAATGGCGGTACGAGTAGCGGCAACGATTACGACTTCGTTCATGCGGGACCTCATGGAAAAGACAAAATTCGTCGAGCAAACCAGGGCATTCCTGCCCTGATCAGGGTTATTGCATGTTCATGCCGCCGTTTAAGGAGAAGTCGGCACCGGTGCTGTAGGCGGACTCATCGGACGCCAGCCAGGCCACGATCGAGGCGATCTCTTCGGGTTGGCCAAGGCGACCAACCGGTATTCCCGCGATCATGCCTTCGAGAATGTCCGGGCGAATTGCCGCAGTCATGGAGGTCTGGATGTAGCCTGGGGAAACGGTATTGACGGTCACGCCCTTGCCGGAGACTTCCCGGGCCAGTGCCATGGTGAAACCATGGATGCCAGCCTTGGCGGCGGAGTAGTTGGTCTGACCGAACTGGCCACGCTGACCGTTGATCGAGGAGATATTGATGATCCGCCCCCAACCCTTGGCCAACATGCCTTCAATGACCTGCTTGGTGGTGTTGAACAAGCCCGTCAGGTTGGTCCCGATCACGCTGTTCCAGTCTTCCGGAGTGAGCTTGCGAAAAGAGGCGTCGCGAGTGATGCCGGCGTTGTTGACCAGCACATCGATCGGGCCGAATTGTTCACGAGCCATCTCGAAAGCCTTGCGGGTCGTCTCCCAATCGGTGACGTCGCCATAGATGCACTCGAACTGATAACCCGCCTCCAGCTGGCTGGCAATCCAGTCGTTCTTGCGGCTGGAATCAGAGCTGCAGCCGACGATTACCTTGAATCCTTCCTTGTATAGACGTTGGCTGATTGCCGTACCGATACCGCCCATACCACCCGTTACCACAGCAATACGACTACGCGATTCCATACATCTACTCCATTTTTTTGCGCTGCAGGAGAGAAGATTGTTCGATATCGACGGGTCGTGCGGAAGTGTTTGAAGGTGACGATTTCCTGTCCATCGGTGCCACGCGGGTGTTCTGGCCTGATGGCAAAAAAATGAGGAGTAACCCTACTGGGATCAATTCTTAGAACTGAATGGATAGTTAATATTCTTGAAACATTATTGAAATATGTTCAACGCATGTCAGTATCGGCTCCGGACAGGACGTTCGGTTCCACAGGTCAATGAGGACGCCATGTATAGAATGAGTTCAGGTTATGCCAGCATGCTGGCGAATACGTTTTTGGCCCAAAGACTGGACCTTGCCGGTCTGTGCCAGGAGGCTGGACTGGATGTCGAGTTCGTGAATAAACCGGGAGCATTCTGCGATCGAAGTATTATCTATCGTCTTTGGGATCTGGCTGCTCAGGCTTCGGATGACCCGAATATCGGTTTGAAAGCCTACGGGGAATTCCATCCCAGCAGTTTTCAGATCGTGGGCTACACGATGATGTCCAGTTCGAACCTGAAAAGGGCGCTTGAACGTCTGGTTCGTTTCAGCCCGTTGATCGGTACCGGATTCAGCCTTTTCCTTGTCCAGGAGCAGCAGCATTACCGACTGGCCAGCCTCGATCATCAGCAACCTGGCTCGGTCAAACCCCGGCAATATACGGATGCAGCCTTGGCTTCGCTGCTGGGTTTCTGCCATTGGCTGGCCGGTGGCAAGTCACCGCAACCTTTGAGTGTGGAGTTCACTTATCCCGAACCCGAAGACACGTCGGAGCATCAGCGGCTTTTTGGCTGTCCGCTGAGTTTCGGGGCAGCGTATGACAGCATCCTGTTTGATGGCCAGGAGCTTCTGAGTCCTTTGAGCATGGCCAACGAGGCGTTGGCCACACTCCATGACAGTTTTGCCGTGGCTCAATTGGACCTGTTGTCCGGTTGCTCTATCATTGGCAGGATTCGCTCGCTGATTACCGAGCGCTTGAGCCTGGGGCAAGGCCAAGGGCCGTGTGATATGGAATCGATTGCGGCGGCACTGAACATCAGCAAGCGAACGCTTCAACGAGGCCTTGAGAAGGATGGCACGCAATTCAAGGACGTCCTGAACGATGTGCGCCGGCAGATGGCTGACTTCTATTTGCGCCATTCTCATTTCAACATGAAACATGTGACTTGCCTGCTCGGCTTCCATGATCACAGCAGCTTCCATAAGGCATGCATCCGTTGGTTCGGTATGACCCCCGGTCAGTATCGAACCGACGAGTTGTCGCCTGTGGTCGAAGAAGTCGCGCCGGTTCGACCCATGAACCCCGTCGGTCTGTACAGAGATCATAAGGTCACAGGCTTCGCCGAACGGATACACCGCTAATCCCTTGTGAAGGTTTATTGAGGTTTGGGGCCTTTTGTCTTTCTGCTCGCTTTGCGCTTCGGGGCTTTAACTACGATGGCGGGAGCGGGCGTCGGTGTGATCTGCGGCGGCAGCGTTGCTGCAAGCGGAGATGGCTGCGCAGGGGTGTCCTGCGGGATGACAACTGTTTCACTGGACGGTTGGGTCAAGCTGAAGCCCGGCAGGGGGACTTCGAGCAGCGCGTGGAGCTCACGCCAGAATTCGCCTTTTGTTCCAGTTGTCGCTAACAGTTCAGGCATCATTTGTCCAACGGCTGTCAGGACCTGTTGGCGTTCCTTTGCCTCTGATAGCAACAAGGGCAGGGTGCGCAAGCTTTCTTGCGGGTGGGCAAAAACCAGCAGGTTCTGCAAGCGGATGGCTTCGCGCAGGGCTGTAGGCTCATCACTGTAGTCCTGGACCAGCCGATGCACCTGCTGGATCAGTTTTTCGATGCTCTCCTTGCACGCCTTGTCGTTGTCGCGGCCCAGCAAAAACAGAATCCTCACCAACGCTTCCAGGGGGCCACCATGGGGTAGCGAATCCTGCAGGCGTTCGATCAGGGCCTGGTCCTGCCGGTCGGCATGTGCCTGGAGATTTCGCGCAGGCTTGTTGCCGGTGAGGGCATTCAGTGCGCCATAAATCCCGTAAAAACACAGCTCCTGAGTGGCATCACGCGCATCGCGGTACGCATTCAGGGTGTCTTGCATCTGGTTGGAGAACAGTTCCTGCCAGGCCAGCAACGGGTTGTCTTTGCGTGCGGGACGACGATCACTGCTGATTCTGGATAGGCTTGCGGCTAACCACCACAGCGCCGGATTCAGGCTGCTCCATAGCAATTGCTGCTGATGGAAGGGGTGCGTCCTGCGCATCAATTCGGCAATGGGCTCGTTGACCATCGGACGCAGCCACGGACGTATGAACCCGTCGTAAAACGCGCTGTTGATTTCAGAGATGCGCTCTACCAGAGAGAATTCGCGATCGTCATCACGGGCCGGCTCGATGTCATCATGGATATCGGCGATTCGCCTTGATTCGAATTGCACTCGGTATTGCACGTCATTGCTGCCTGGAGAGGCCGGCAGATCGTCAATCAGCATTTCATACAGCCCAGCCGGCAGCGCACTGATGGCTTCGACCGCGCCGAGCAACCCCCGGTGTTCACGCCGCGCCACCTTGGCGGAGACAAAAATGCCTAAATGGCCGATGCTGGCGTGCCGAAGGTAGACGATGGTACGTCCTGCCTCATGCAAAGCGAGATCGCTGGGATAGACATCGGCGATCCAGTTCAATGCTTGCTGGGGAGGGGTGATGTTGTCGCCGTAGGAGCAGAACACCACCACCGGTACTTCGATCCGTTTCAGGTCAATACCGCTGCTCTTGCGGTCGAGCCCGCCGGACAATTGGTTGCCGATGAAAAGATCATCGACAATCATCTCGATCTCTTCGCCATTGAGCAGAGTCGGGCTGCCCCACCAGCGTTCGAAGTCGAGGAAGCGCGCGGCCTCGCTGTCGACCTGGCTGAACAACTGGTAGTACTTGCCCCAATAGGTGTTGGCCGGGTCCAGGTTTTCGAAGTTGCTGACCAGCCAGCTACCGTCAAAACGGCCATTGCCCAAGTCGCTGCCCAGGCGAGCCAGCCAGCCGCCACCCAGCAGGCCACCGGTATAGCGCATCGGATTGCGTCCATTGGCACCGGCCCAGTATGACAGGGGGGCACCATTGATAATGATCAATCCCGGCAGTTCCGGTCGTGTTGCCGCCAGTCCCATCAAGGCCCAGCCGGCTTGGCAGTTACCAATGATGATCGGCTTGCTGTTGGCCGGGTGACGGGCGCCGACGACTTCGATGAACCGGGCCTGGGCTTCGGCGATATGGGCCAGGGTTTGCCCAGGCTGTGGTGAGTGACTGAAAGAGATGAAATAGGTGGGGTGGCCGGCTCTGAGGCTTTCACCCAATACCGAATCCTGTTTGAAACCGCCGATTCCCGAGCCGTGGCCGCCGCGTGGGTCAATGATGACCACCGGCTGGGCGTTGCTGTCGATTTCTTGCTCTGGTCCGGGGAGGATTCGCAGCAGTGAATAGTTGACCGGGTGTGGGAGCTCGGGGCCTGCGATCAGGGTTTCATGATCGAACTTGAGCAGCAGCGGATACCCGGCGCGTTCATGGGCCAGCGTATTGTCGCCGCGCTGGCGCAGGGTGTCCCAAAACAGCAGGCAGCGTTGGCCGAGGTCCGTGACATATTCCTGCCATTCAGCGGGCGTAGGTTGTCTGAGTTGACCCCGCTTCAGAGGCGCGAGGGTTTTTTCCTGGCGCTGGCGAAAAGCAAAAAGGAAGTTCAGCGTATTGAGGCGCTGCAGATGGCTCAGGTGTTCGAACAGGCCGCGTTGAGAGGAAAGTCTGTCATATTGCGATGCAATAATATCTTCCTGGCCCATGGTGATCTCCTGGTTTTATGCATGAGAAGCAGCTCGCCTGCATCTCATCATCAAAGAGGTGCTTGGCCGGCCGTTTGCCTTTCAGGAGTCTATAGCGAATGGCGGAGGGAGGTAAAAGATTTTTGTGCGCCGCACAAAAAAACATTGCCAAACGAATTTGTGCACTGCAATATCAAGGCTAGCGCGATGACCGGCAGGATCGCTATCGCGTCCTCAGGCCCACGTCGGCCTTTCAGAATCAGGAGATTCAAGTATGTCTTTTTTCAACTTGGAAAAATTGCAAGACGCTCAGAAAGCCAACCTAGACCTCCTGCAGCAAATCAGCGGCAAAATCTTCTCCAGTGTTGAACAGCTCAGCCAATTGCAGTTCAAGACCCTGCAGGCCTCCACCGAGGAGCAGTTCGACGGTTTTCGCAAACTGCTGGCGGTGCGTGATCCACAAGGGTTCGCTGAGCTCCAGGCTTCTTTCACCCAGCCTAATGTGCAAGCCGAACGCCTGGCTGAGTTCAATCGTCAAGTACACGCGCTGATTGTTGGCACCCAATCGGAAATTGCCCAACTGACCACGCGTCAGGTCGAGGCGGGCAGCAAGCAGGTGCAAGAGTTCGTTGAAGAGATCAGCAAGAATGCACCGGCTGGCTCCGAGTCTGTTGTGGCCGGATTCAAGTCATCGCTGGCGAATGCCAGTACCGTTTTTGAAAGTGCACAGAAAGCCGTAAAACAGGCTGCTGACGTTGCCCAGAGCGGTTTTGGCGCAGCGACCGCCGCAGCCGGCAAAACCGCTCATGGTGCCAAGGCTACAAGCGATAGCAAATAAATCGGATTGGAACGGTTACATGATGGCGATGGGTTTATTCCCCATCGTCATTTTTTTTTGGCCCGCCCCCGGCCCCCGGCTTGCCTGCCGGCATGGCGCCGAACAGGCCGAAGAGGTTCTGAGTGTTCATGTAGAGGGCTTTTGACTGGTCGACATACTGGCGCATCAAATCCTGCATGACCGGTGCTTGCTGGTGCATGAATGCGCTCCAGGCTTCAGAGGACTGAGCGCCGGTCTGAGACTGGATGTCGATGACCGTCTGGATGCTTTTATCCAGGTAGCTGCCGAGGACACTCTGGTAGGGACCGTAGAACTGGATAATCCCCATGAGCATCTCACTGGAGAATATCGGCTCACCGCCACTTTCGGCTTCCAGAATGACCTGCAGCAAAATACTTCGGGTCAGATCCTCGCCAGTCTTGGCGTCGACCACCTCGAACGGGATTCTATCGACGACCAATTGGCGTATATCCGCAAGGGTCAAATGACTGCTGGTGTGCGTGTCATACAGACGGCGATTCGGGTACTTCTTGATCAGACGGGTGGTGTTCCGACTGTTATCTGTCATGCGGGGCTACTCACAGCGAGCCTGAATTGCAGGCATCTTATCCTACTCTGATCACTGCCACTCCAATGCCTCTGTTTCGCAGCCAACTGCGGGTAACCGCGCCCAACCAATTTCCATGCCTTCCAATTGATCGCTTGGACGACTGTGGCTCATGCAGTCTTATCGAATAGAAAAGTCGTTAGCCTCGGCCCGTGCCATCTCGCTGGTATAGAGGCCTTCCGCTGTAAACCCGGACGATTTGCAGTTTAGGTGGCGACAGCTCATTTCAATTTCTGGTGAATTGGTTTTTTTCTGCTGAACGCCTACGGCACGTCGCGTTCGGCTGTTGCTGCTGCCCTCAATTATAAGGTGCCGTAATACTTCGAATAATAAATAGAAAATTGACTAATCATGGTCCGGGAACGAAAAATCATCCCCAGACCAGCGCCGCCAGAGCGCCGCGGATTTGCCGTTTCTCTCCTGCCAGAAAAATAACCAAAGGAGTCCCCCCATGAAGCCTCCCGCTTCGTCCCAGCCGCGCCGTGCGGCAGCCGCTGCCTTCATTGGCACGATGATCGAGTGGTACGACTTTTACATTTACGCCACCGCCGCCGCGCTGGTGTTCGGTGCGCTGTTCTTCCCCTCCGACGACAAACTATTCAGCACCATGGCCGCGTTCGGTACGTTCGCCGTGGGTTTCTTTGCGCGGCCGTTGGGCGGGATTGTCTTCGGCCATATTGGTGACCGCATCGGCCGCAAGAAGTCGTTGATCATCACCTTGTTGATGATGGGCGTGGTCACGGTGTGCATCGGCTTGCTGCCGACCTACGCGCAAATCGGTGCCACTGCCCCGGTGCTGCTGATTCTGCTGCGCATCGTCCAGGGCATCGCCGTGGGTGGCGAGTGGGGCGGGGCGGTGTTGATGGCCGGCGAGCATGCACCGAAAGGTCGGCGCAATTTCTTCGCTTCGTTTGCGCAATTGGGCAGCCCGGCGGGTTTGATCCTGTCGCTGCTGGCCTTCAGTGCGGTCACCCGTCTGCCGGAAGAAGACCTGATGAGCTGGGGCTGGCGCTTGCCGTTCCTCGCCAGTTCGCTGTTGCTGCTGGTGGGCCTGGCGATTCGCCTGGGGGTCAATGAGTCGCCAGAGTTTCTGGCCAGCCGCGAGCAGGCCAGCAAAAGCCAGCGCAAGGAGCAGGCGCCGGTCATGGAGGTGCTGCGTACCGCGTGGCGTCCGCTGCTGTTGTGCATCGGCGCCAACACGCTGGGGATCGCCGGGGTGTATTTCACCAACACCTTCATGATCGCCTACACCACCCAGCAGCTCGAACTTCCACGCTCCCTGATTCTGGAGTGCCTGTTCTTTGTCGCGATCATTCAGTTCTGCATTCAGCCGCTGGCGGCCTGGGTCGCCGAGAAGATCGGCGCGACCCGCTTCCTGTGCCTGGTGTCGTTGCTGGCCATGGCGTCACCGTACCCGATGTTCGTGCTGGTCAGTTCGGCCCAGGCGCCGCTGATCATCCTTGGCATTGCTTTGGCGGTGGTGTGCATGGCGTCGTTCTATGCAGTGATCGCCGGCTATGTCAGTGGCATGTTCGAGACCCGCGTGCGCTACACGGCGATTTCCCTGGCGTACCAGATTTGCGGCGCGGTAGCCGGTGGCCTGACGCCGTTGATCGGCACCCTGCTGGCGCACAGGTTCGCCGGCCAGTGGTGGCCGATGGCGGTGTTCTACAGCCTGATCGCCGCGACTTCGCTGCTGTGTGTCCTGTCCCTTGCCCGTCGCCATGCCAGCGCTGAACGCGTCGAACTGGCCCGCGCTTGATCCTGATTTTCCTGGAGAAACTCATGTTGAAGATTAATGGCGAACGCCTCTGGGCGAGTCTGATGGCGATGGCCGAAATCGGTGCCACCGCCCGTGGCGGCAGCTGCCGCCTGGCCCTGAGCGACGAGGACAAGGCCGGTCGCGAACTCTTTGCCCACTGGTGCCGCGAAGCCGGCATGACCCTGAGCGTGGATGCCATTGGCAACCTGTTCGCCCGCCGCGCCGGCACTGATCCTGATGCTGCACCGGTGATGATGGGCAGCCACCTCGACACCCAGCCCGAAGGCGGGCGGTTCGATGGCGTGTACGGCGTGCTCGCCGGCCTGGAAGTGGTGCGTTGCCTGAACGATCTGGGCATCCAGACCCGCAAGCCGCTGGAAGTGGCGGTATGGACCAACGAAGAAGGCGCACGCTTCACCCCGGCCATGTTCGGCTCGGCGGTGTTCACCGGCATCATGGATCTGGACGCTGCGCTGGCGGTGCGCGACATCGATGGCATCAGCGTCGCCGAGGCGCTGCAACGTACCGGCTATGCCGGCGAGCGCCCGCTGGGCGGTGCGGTGGATGCGTATTTTGAAGCGCACATCGAGCAAGGGCCGATCCTTGAAGACAACGCCAAGAGCATCGGCGTGGTCAGCGGCGGTCAGGCGATTCGCTGGCTCGACGTGCGGGTCGAAGGCATGGCGGCCCACGCCGGCACCACGCCGATGCCGCTGCGCAAGGATGCCTTGTACGGTGTGGCACAGATGATCCAGGCCATCGAAGGCCTGGCGTCGGACTTCGCCCCTGAAGGCCTGACCACGGTCGGTGAATTGAGCATCAACAAATCGTCGCGCAACACCATTCCGGGTCTTGTGAACTTCACCGTCGACCTGCGTCATCACCGTGATGAAACCATCGAGGCGATGGAGCAACACGTCCGTGCGCGGCTTCAGGCAATAGCCGACGATCGCGGTTTGCACCTGACGATCACCCCGCACTGGATCAGCCCGGCGACGCCGTTCGACGCTGATTGCGTGGCGGCGGTGCAACAGGCCGTGGATGCGTTGGGCTACGCTCAGCAGTCGATCGTCAGCGGTGCCGGGCATGACGCGATCCACCTGGCGCGGTTCTGCCCGACAGCCATGGTGTTCATCCCGTGCGTGGGCGGCCTGAGCCACAACGAAGCCGAAGACGTGTTGCCCGAAGATGTGCGCCAGGGCACCGATGTGCTGCTCAATGCCGTGCTGGCCCGCGCGGTAAAAACTGAATAAACGCAGCCAATGTGGGAGCGGGCTTGCTCGCGAAGGCGTCGTGTCAAACAACATTGATGTCAACTGACACTCCCTCTTCGCGAGCAAGCCCGCTCCCACAGTAGGACGCGGCCGGGTTCAAGATCCAAGTTAACTGACAGGTATTCACTCCATGCGCAGTTTTTTCCATCCCGAACAATTGCTCCACCATCCACGCAGCTACTACTCCCGTGGCCAGATGCGTACGCCGCAGGAGGTGCCGGAGCGTGTGCAGCGCCTGGTGCAGGCGTCCCGTGCGTTGGGTTTTACCGTTGAACAACCGGCCGATGCCGGTCTCGCTCCGCTGCTGGCGGTGCATGGCGCACCGTACCTGGCGTTCCTGCAGGAAGCCCATCAGCGCTGGAAAGAGATTCCCGAGGATTGGGGCGACGAGGTGATGTCGAACATCTTTGTCCGCGAGCCCAATGCCCTGCGCGGGATTCTCGCCCAGGCTGCGCGCTATCTCGCCGACGGCAGTTGCCCGGTGGGCCAGCAAACCTGGCGTTCGGCCTACTGGTCGGCGCAAAGCGCCATCGCCGGCGCCCAGGCGTTGCTCAATGGTGAGCCGGCAGCCTATGCCTTGTGCCGTCCACCGGGTCACCACGCCCGGGCCGAAGCGGCGGGTGGTTTCTGTTATGTGAACAACGCGGCGGTGGCGGCCCAGGTGTTGCGCGCCGGTTTTTCCCGGGTGGCGGTGCTGGATACCGACATGCACCACGGGCAAGGGATTCAGGAGATCTTCTACGACCGGGATGACGTGCTGTACGTTTCGGTGCACGGCGATCCGACCAACTTCTATCCGGGTGTCGCAGGCTTTGCCGAAGAACGCGGTATCGGCGCAGGAGAGGGTTTCAACCTCAACCTGCCGATGGCCCATGGCGCCAGCGAGGCGGATTTCCTGGAGCACCTGGATCTGGCACTGAGGGCGGTGACGGACTTCGGTGCCGAGGTGCTGGTGCTGTCCCTGGGCTTCGATATTTTCGAACTGGACCCGCAAAGCAAAGTGGCGGTGACCCGCGAAGGGTTTACCGTACTCGGCGAGCGGATTCGCAGCCTCGGGTTGCCGTGCCTGATCGTGCAGGAGGGTGGCTATCACCTGGAGAGTCTGGAGGATAATGCCAAGGCGTTTTTTGTGAGCCCTGAGGTGTGGCAGCTCTGATTATCTGGTGTCCGGGATGACGCCTTCGCGAGCAAGCCCGCTCCCACAGTGTCCGAGTAGAACCGCAGATTTGTGGACAACGCGAAACCTGTGGGAGCGGGCTTGCTCGCGAAGAACGATAACCCGGTCCACCTGACGGAACACAAGCGCCGTAAGGCACTTGCCATAGCCCTTACGTTAACGTAAAGATTGCGGCAGGGCGCCGACGTATGAAGGCGCAGGGCGGATGACCCGGAGCGCTTGATGACGCTAATAAAAACAAACTCCCCCAAACTGCATCGCGAAGCCCGGCTGGCCCGGGAAAAGCTGCACCTGGAAGGCGAAGTGCCGGATGGCGTCCTGCGTGCCGAAATCGATGCCTCGTGGCGACGCAGCCTCAGCCATGGCGTGCATTTCAATGCCAAGCATGAGCTGGCGCTGGAATCGAGCGCCAGCCTCGACGTGCTGCTGGCCAGCAACCGCTTGCTGATCGACGCCGCCTTGCCGTCGATCGATTACCTGGCCGAGCGTCAGGGCAAGGAAGGGCTGATCATCCTGGCCAACTCCGATGCCACCATCCTCGCCGTCGAAGGCCGCGCCGACCGCCTCAAGGGCAGCGGCCTGCAGGACATCACCCTCGGCGCCTGCTGGAGCGAAGCCGTACGCGGCACCAACGCCCTAGGCACGGCACTGGTTGAAGCCCGGCCGACCCTGATCGATTGTGGCGAACACTACCTGGACCGCCTCAGTGATTTTTCCTGCACTTCGGTGCCGATCCATTGCCCCCAGGGCGACATTCTTGGCGTCCTCGACCTGACCCGCGAAGGCCCGCTCGGCCGCGCCCACGACAGCACTGCGCTGCTGGCGATGGCGGTCAGCCAGATCGAAAGCCGGGTGTTCAACGCCAGCTATCCGGACGAAATCGTCCTGGCCTTTCACAGCCGCCGGCAATATCTGGAATCCCCGTGGCAAGGCTTGCTGGCCGTGAGCCTCGGCGGGCAGATCCTCGCGGTCAGTGCCCAGGCCTGCCAGTTGCTCCACGCCGAGCGTTCGGCCCTGGTCGGCCGGCGCTGCGAGGAGTTTCTCGGAGTCGATGGCCTGCAGTTGTTGGCGCGCCTGCATCAGGGCGGGACCGGCAGCCTGCAAACCGCCAAGGGCGAATTCTTCTACAAAACCCTGCGTGCGCCGCAACGCTCGATCAATGTCGGCAGCCCGCCGCGCACTGTTGCGAAACCGGCCAAGGCGCAACCGGATCTGGAAGCGCTGGCTGGCAGCAATACCCGCTACGCCCGCGCCTTGCGCATGGCCCGTCAAGGCCTGGCCAATGAACTGCCGGTCCTGTTGCTGGGCGAAACCGGCACCGGTAAAGAGGTGATCGCCCGCGCCCTGCACATGGCCGGAAGCCGTAGCGAAAAACCTTTCGTGGCGGTGAACTGCGCGGCGATTCCCGAAGGCCTGATCGAGTCCGAACTGTTCGGCTATCGCGAAGGCGCGTTCACCGGTTCACGCCGGGGCGGCATGGTCGGCCGCCTGCAACAGGCTCACGGCGGCACCTTGTTCCTCGATGAAATCGGCGACATGCCATTGGCCTTGCAGGCCCGGCTATTGCGGGTGTTGCAGGATCGCAAGGTCGCGCCCCTGGGCGCTGGCGAAGAGCAGGACATCGACGTCGCGCTGATCTGCGCCACCCATCGCGACCTGAAGCGCCTGGTGGAAGAAAAACACTTTCGCGAGGACCTGTTCTACCGGGTCAACGGCATCAGCGTGATGCTCCCGGCCCTGCGCGAACGCGAAGATTTCGGCGCACTGATCAGTCGCATGCTGACGACACTGGGTGCACCCACCGTTGTCCTGCACGACGATCTGAATCGCTTGCTCGGCGGTTATCACTGGCCGGGCAACATCCGCCAACTGGAGATGGTCCTGCGCACCGCACTGGCCATGCGCGAACCGGGTGAAACCGTGCTGACCCTCGATCACTTGCCCGACAGCATGCTCGACGAATTGACCGCCAGCGAACGGCCCCAGGCCGGCAGCATCCGCGAAAACGAACTGGAGCTGATTCGCCAGTCCCTGGACACCCATCAGGGCAATGTCTCGGCCGCCGCCGACGCCTTGGGCATCAGCCGCGCGACCCTGTATCGCAAGCTCAAACAGTTGCGCTCGTGATGCTGCGCCTGATCGTTCGGCTGATCGACAGCCAGAACCCCGAGGCGCTGCAAGCGTCGCTGCGCTGGCTGTACAGTTTTGTGCGGCCCCATCGCCTGGCGATTGCCGGGCTGCTGGGTTTGTCGGTGTGCGCCTCGCTGCTGGTGCTGGTGCAACCCTGGCTGACCAAACTGTTGATCGACGACGGCCTGCTGGCGCGCAACTTCCCGATGCTGGTCATGATCGCCGGGTTGATGATCGTCGCCGGGTTGCTGGGCACGGCGCTTTCGGGCATCAACCGCTACCTGCACACGCGCCTCTCCGGGCGCATGCTGTTTGCCCTGCGCGATGACCTGTATCGGCATTTGCAAACGCTGTCGCCGAGCTTTTACGGCCAGCGGCGCATTGGTGACCTGATGTCGCGCCTTGATGGCGACGTCGCGGAAATCCAGCGGTTCGCCGTGGACTCGCTGTTCTCGGCGGTGTCGAGCGTGATCGGCCTGGTGGTTGCCATTGCGATGCTGTTGACGTTGTCCTGGAAGCTCTCGTTGCTGGCCCTGGTGCTGATTCCCCTCGATGTCCTCTGGCTGCGCTGGATGCGACGCAAGGTCGAGCGCGATGTACGGCAGTTGCGCGAGCGTTCGGCGGACATGTCGTCGTTCATGGTCGAGACGTTGCCAGTCATGAAGTTCATCCAGTCCGCCGGCCAGCAACAGCGCGAAGCGCGGCGCCTCGAGACGCTGGGGCAGGGCTACATGAGCCAGTTGCTGCGCCTGCAGGTCACCGAGTTTTTCACCCAGGCCGTGCCCGGTACGCTGACCTCGCTGTCCCGGGCCTGCGCATTCCTGATCGGCGGATATTGGGTGGTGCAGGGCACCTGGCAGCTCGGTGCCCTGATTGCGTTTTCCACCTACCTGGGCATGGCCGTGGGGCCGGTACAGAGCCTGCTCGGGCTCTACGTCGCGATTCAGCGGATGACCGTCAGCCTCGGCCGGGTCATGGAATTGCGCGGCGAACAACCGACCGTGTTGACGCCCGCCAGGCCGCGCCCGATGCCCACTGGCGGCGATCTCTGGTTCGACAGCGTGCACTTCGCCCATCCCGGTCGCCAATCGACCCTGCGCGGCATCGAAGCGCGGATTCCCTACGGTTTGAAAGTGGCCCTCAGCGGCGGCTCGGGCGTTGGAAAATCGACCCTGATCGACCTGCTTCAGCGTCATCACGATCCACAATCGGGCCGGGTGCTGCTGGGCGACGTCGATGTGCGCGAACTGGATCTGTTCCAGCTGCGGCGGCGCATTGCGGTGGTCAGCCAGGACATCGTGCTGTTTCGCGGCAGCCTCGCCGACAACCTGGCCTATGCGGTGCCGGACGCCAGCCGCGAGGCGATTGCCGAAGTGGCGCGGCTGGCGCAACTCGACAGCCTGATCGAGTCCTTGCCCGAAGGTCTCGACAGTCCGCTGGGCGAGCGGGGGCAGCAGTTGTCCGGTGGGCAGAAGCAGCGTATCGCGATTGCCCGGGCGCTGTTGCAGGACCCTTTGATTCTGGTACTCGATGAAGCCACATCCGCAGTGGACGAAGCCACCGAGCGCGAAGTCATCGACGCCATCGACCGCTTGTTTGCCGGACGCACGCGCATCCTCATCAGCCATCGTCCTTCAACGCTGGCCGATGCCGATCTGCGTTTCGAGTTGCTCGACGGCGTGCTGACCTCGAAAACGGTGCTGCATGAAACCTGAGTTGCGCATTGGTGTGGTGGACAGCGGCCATTCGGCGGCACAACGGCTGCAAGTGGTCGCCGGTCGGCGCTTTTCATTGCTTGAAGGTGGCCTGGCCGAAGGCGACTTGCGCGACGATCCGCTAGGGCATGGCAGTGCGGTGATCGAGGCCATCGGCCGGCGTGCACCCTCGGCACTGTTTTGCGTGGCCCAGGTGTTCGACCAGCGGGGAGTTACCAGCGCCTTGCAGATCGCCACGGCCATTGACTGGTTGCTGACGCAGGACGTGCGACTGATCAATTTGAGCCTTGGCTTGCGTCAGGATCGCAGCCTGTTACGCGCGGCTTGCGCAACGGCGGTGGCACGGGGTGTGCTGCTGTGTGCGTCGAGTCCGGCCCAGGGCGAAGGGGTGTTTCCGGCCAACTATCCACAAGTATTGCGGGTGACCGGCGATGCGCGGTGCGCCGAGCAGGAATGGTCGTGGCTCAACAGCGCCCAGGCGGATTTCGCCGCGTGTGTGCAGGGCACCTATCCGGGGCAATCCGGGGCGAGCCTCGGTTGCGCCGCGTTGAGCGGGCACATTGCCGGGTTCCTCGCCGAACAGCCCGGCGCCAGCAATGAGCAAGTCATCGAGTGGTTGCGCGAACATGCCCGTTACCGTGGCCCTGAACGGCGATTCGGGCCATGACCGACATCGTCGTTCTGGGTGCCGGGCCGGCGGGCGCCGCTGTCGCGCTGGGGTTGCGACGGCTGGGCCATGGCGTCACGCTGATCAGTGAGTGGCGCCGGTTTGCGGCACTCGAAGGCGTGTCCGTACGGGTGCTGGAAGCCTTGCGCAGCGCTGGCCTGCAGCACGCATTGGCGGATGCGGCGTTGCCGTCACAACGCCAGGTCTCGTGGAATGGCCAGCAGCATGCGCAGAACGTCGAATACCTGCTCGACCGTCCGGTTTTTGACCGGGGCCTGCGCGAGGATCTGCGCCTGGCGGGGGTTGAGCTGATCGAAGGCCGGGTGCTGGCGGTTCAGTCATCGGCCAATGGCCATCGAATCGAAATCGACGGCCGCGAACCGTTGCTTGCAGCGTTTCTCGTCGAAGCCCGCGGACGTCAGGCTCCGGCTACCGGCAAAGGCTTGCGCGGACCTGAGACGGTCAGCTTGCTCAATCGCTGGCAGGGTTTGCCGGGCAGCACCGCCAGCGCCGTGGAAAGCCTCGAGGACGGCTGGGCGTGGATGGCGCGGCGCGCCGACGGCCAGTGTTACTGGCAATGGACGGTGGACGTGGCCAGTGCCGGATTGCCGGGCAAGACGCAGTTGCTCGACTACTGCCGACAGCGGCGCCAGGGTTCGACACTGGCCGCCGCATTTTTTGCAGGCCTGGCGGAATCTGATCTGCAACTGAACGCCCGCAGCAGCACGGCGATTCTGAGCCCGCAGGTGTGTGGTGAAAACTGGATTCGGGTCGGCGATGCGGCGATGGCCGTCGACCCGCTGTCGGGCAATGGCATCTTTCAATCCCTGTCTTCGGCATTGCAGGCGCCGGTGGTGATCAACACACTGCTCTGCAAGCCCGAACGAGCAGCCCTGGCCCATCGTTTCCACCAACAGCGGGTGGAACAGTTGTTTTTGCGTTTTGCGCGGGTCGGCCGGGATTTCTATGCCGATGAGCAGCGCTGGCCGGACCAGCCATTCTGGCAGGCACGACGGCGCTGGCCGGATGCCGAGGTGGCCCATGCCGAGGCGGATTTCAACACGCTGAGGATCGAACGGGCGCCGGTGTTGCGTGATGGTCTGGTCGACGAGGCCGAGGTGGTGATCACGGCGGATCAGCCGTTGGGCATCTGGCATGTACAGGGGGTTGAGGTGGCGCCGTTGGTGCGGCGATTGCGTAGCGAGCCGGCGGAGCAGGCGTTGGCCGGTTTGACGGTGGAGCAGGGGCGTATGGTTCGCAGCTGGTTACTGGGGCAGGGTTTCAAACCCTGAATGAAGAACGTCTGGATCCGGCGAAAAAGCCTGTTCTCCCAGCGCAAAGCATCGTAATTTACGCGCCATAACGACAAGGTTTTTTGGGGTGTAAGTGGGAGTCTATCGTCTGCTATTGGCCGTTCTGGTGGCCGTTTCTCATATGGGCAAGACGTTCATGGGGCTAAACCCCGGCGTGATCGCCGTGATTTCCTTCCTGATCATCAGCGGTTTCGTGATGACCTCGCTGATCGAGCGCAACTACACGGCGCCGGAGAAAGTCGGCCTGTTCTACCTGGACCGCGCCCTGCGGCTCTATCCTCAATTCCTGCTCTACTTCGCAGTTTCCTGTGCGGTGATCTATTTCCTGCTGCCCGGCACGCCTCAAGCCGCCGAGCTGACGCTGCGCAACATCGCCGCAAGCCTGACTATTGTGCCACTCGGCTTCTACATGTTCGGAGCGGCGGGATCGTGGATCTTGCCGCCGGCCTGGTCTTTGGGGCTTGAAATGTGCTTTTACCTGGTGATCCCTTTCCTGATCATCTACAGGGCGCGGGGCGTTGCGTTTGCTCTATCCGTCGTCGTCTTCATGGCCGCGTGCCTGGGGTTCATCAACACCGACCTGTATGGCTACCGTCTATTGCCGGGTGTGCTGTTCATGTTCCTGTGCGGCAGCTACCTGTACAAAGCGCAGCCGAAGGATCTGGCGATCGCTGCCGGCACCGCCGTGGCTGCGGCTCTGATGTTCGCGGCCATCATGGCGGGATGGATAGAGCGCCGACCGTTCAATGCCGAAGTGACCGCCGGCATAGCGCTGGGCGTGCCCGCCGTGTACCTGCTGACAAAGCTCAAGTTTCACCGGATTGACGAGTTCCTCGGCAATATCAGCTACGGCGTGTTCCTGAATCACTATGTGGTGATGTACTTCCTGCACGCTATCTGGTCGGTTGCCTACGATGAGATCATTGTTGCAACAGTGCTGGCCTTGTCGTTGCTGCTCAGCGGCGTTTCGTACTATTGCGTCGAACGGCCGGCCCTGAAGCTTCGTCACGCGCTCCGGACCGGCGCAAAAAATCGGGTGGGTCACCCACTGGACCGCGAAACAGCGGCGTAGTGGCTGGAATTGCCGCCCGCGAAGGCGGCCTAAAGAACGGCGCAAATCACAGCTTGATCAACACTGACTTCAACTCAGTGTAATGCTCGATCGCCGCATACCCCATCTCACGCCCGACCCCGGACATTTTGTAGCCGCCGAACGGCAGCGCCGGGTCCAGGGCGCTGTGGCAGTTGACCCACACCGAGCCTGACTTGATGCGCGGAATCATCCGGTGCACCGCTGCCAGGTCATTGGACCAGATGCTCGCCCCCAGACCGTAGGGGCTGTCGTTGGCCATGCGCAGGGCATCGGCTTCGTCGTCGAACGGGATGGCCACCAGCACCGGACCGAAGATTTCTTCCTGCACCAGAGAGTGCTTCTGATCGACGTCGACAATCACCGTCGGCTTGACGAAGAACCCCGGGCCGAACTGCTCACCGCCGCAGGCGATGGTCGCGCCGCTGTCCCGGCCCTTTTCGATGTACCCATAGACGCGCTCCTGTTGTCGTGCCGAGATCAACGGCCCCATTTCGACGCTAGGATCCAGGCCGTTGCCGAGTTTCATGGCGTTGGCGATATCGCTGATGTCCGCCACCACATTGTCGAAATGCTTGCGCTGTACATACAGCCGCGAGCCCGCGCAGCAGACCTGGCCCTGATTGAAGAAAATCGCGCTGGCAGCCCCGGCCGCGGCGGTTTTCAGGTCGGCGTCGGCCATGACGATGGTCGGCGATTTGCCGCCCAGTTCCAGGGTGACCCGGGTCATGGAGTCCATGGCGATCTTGCCGATCTGCTTGCCCACGGCGGTGGAGCCGGTGAAGGTCAGCTTGTCCACCAGCGGGTTGTGGGTCAGGGCGGAACCTGCGGTGATGCCGGTGCCGGTGACCACGTTGAACACGCCTTCGGGATACCCGGCTTCCAACACCAGTTCGGCAAGTTTCAGCGCGGTCAGCGGGGTTTCGTCGGCGGGTTTGAGCACCACGGTACAACCGGTGGCCAGGGCCGGACCGAGTTTCCAGCAGGCCAGCAACAGCGGGAAGTTCCAGGCGACGATGGCGCCGACCACGCCCACCGCTTCGCGACGGATGAAGCTGTGGAACTGGTCGTTGGGCATCAGCGGTGCCGATACGTCAACCGTGGAACCTTCGATCTTGGTCGCCCAACCGGCCATGTAGCGCAGGAAGTCGATGGCCAGTTGCACGTCCATCACCTGGGCCACCGCCGCGCTTTTGCCGTTGTTCAGGCATTCAAGTTGCGCCAGCAGTTCGGCGTCGCGCTGCATCAGGTCGGCGAGTTTCCACAGCAGGTTCTGCCGCTCCCGGGGACGGGTGCGGGTCCAGGCCGAATCGTCGAACGCCTGGCGGGCGGCGAGTACCGCACGGTCGACATCTTCTGGCGTTGCCCGTGGCACCACGCACAGCACCTCACCGGTGGCCGGGTTGTGCAGGGGCATGGTCTGGCCGTCGGTGGCCTCGACCCAGTCACCGCCGATCAGCATGCGCGGAGCGCGTTGGATGAACGCCGAAGTGGCGGGAAGCACGTTTGGGAGCGACATTGGCGAGGCCTCTTGTTGTTCGTGAGAACCGGGCTTTCGCAATGGCTGTGCCAAGTCCTCCAAAGCGCCGGTCGGCCGTTGCCGGGCGGGTTTTTTCGGCTGCCGGTGAAGGCGGGCGTGTGGGGGTATTTGTCGCAATTCGCGACACCCGGTGAGACGACGAGCAACCGGTTCGCGATCTTGAGAGCACCCCTGGCGAGGATTAGAATTTTCTGGTTAGGCGGGTGAAATGACGGAGCATTTTCCCGGCAGTACCTCTGGCGTGAGGGAGACAGCGATGATCCTTTCAACCCTGGAAATCCAAAACATCATTGAACACAGTTTCCTGCCATCGATATGCACCTGCAGCGTGGCGCCGGATCAGTCCCTGACCATTCGCGTGTGCGATTGCATGACCGGCAAAGTGGACCTGGTGGCGACCCGCGTTCCGCTGTGGGAGCTGGACACGCCCCACGCGATTGCAACGCTGGTGGTGCAGATGCAACAGGAAATCAACGCGCACAAAGGCGTGCACCCGACGTTTTACAGTTGAACCGGGGTCAGGCCGCACCACGCACGTGGTGCGGCGCCCGCTTTTGAAAAATCCTCCCCGGCATTCGCCCTGCATCCTTTCCCTGCTGGCTGGACAAGCCCCGTCAATCGGCGGGCGCCGAGCCGATTCTGGCCGGGCAACTATGCTGTCTCAGACTGCAACAGCTGTCGCGAAACTAGACGCCGTTCATCGCGTCCAGGCATGGCCCAATGCGGTCAAATCAACGCAAGTGATTGATAAAAAAGCTTATCAGCAAGCTGGCACGCTCTGTGTATTGCACATCTCAGACGTTTCTCTTGCCTCCGTCGGCGAATCAAAGCCGACGGCAGAAACCATAAAAACGATAAGCCACAACAATAAGAACGCACCGTGCGAGGTTCGACGTTGATGAAGAGAAAACTCCGATCAGGCATGAGCGCCAGCCTGCTGGCCGTAGCCGCTTGTGTAGCGCTGCATTCGCCTCATAGCCTGGCAGCCCGCGACGCCCAGACCATCCTCAAGGAAACCTGTCAGGGCTGTCACACCCCCGAAGCCGATAACGCCCTCAGTCGCATCAGCCATCAGCGCAAGACGCCGGAAGGCTGGCTGATGAGCATTGCCCGGATGCAGACCATGCACGGTTTGCAGGTCAGCGATGACGACCGGCGCACGCTGGTCAAGTACCTGGCCGATACCCAGGGCCTGGCGCCGAGCGAAACCGATGGCGTGCGCTATGCGCTGGAACGGCGGCTCAACACGGTCGAGAAATTTGACGACCAGCACAGCCAGATGTGCGGCCGCTGCCACTCCGGTGCGCGGGTGGCCCTGCAACGGCGCCCGGCGCAGGAGTGGGAACGCCTGGTGAACTTCCACCTCGGTCAGTGGCCGTCCCTGGAGTATCAGGCGCTGGCTCGCGACCGCGACTGGTTCGACATCGCCCGCAAAGACATGGTGCCGTTGCTGGCCAAGCGTTATCCGCTGGACAACCCGGCCTGGAAAAAATGGCAGAGCGTGGCGCCCAAGGCCGATGCGCTGGTGGGCGACTGGAGTTTCAGCGGTCACTTGCCGGGCAAGGGTGAACTGGCCGGTGTCATGACTGTGAGTGCCGATGGCAACGACACCTTCAAGGTCAGCGTCAAAGGCCAGTACGCCGACGGCAGCCCGTTCAATGGCGACGGTAGCGCGATTCTCTACACCGGCTATGAATGGCGCGGCAACGTGACCATCGATGGCGTGACCATGCGCCAGGTGTTCGCCGCCCAGGGCAATGCGATGCAGGGCCGGATGTTCGAGGCCGAGCACGACGAGCGCGGCCTGGACTTCGTCGCCGCCAAACAGGGTTCCCAGCGTTTGCTGGCGGTGCAACCGGGCTACGTGAAGGCCGGCAGCGAAACCGAAGTGACCCTGATCGGCAGTGGCCTGACCGGCAAACCGAACTTCGGCAAAGGCGTGGAAGTGCTCGAAGTCGTCTCGCAGAGTCCGGAGCAGATCAAAGTCAAACTCAAGGCTGCGGCCAATGCCCAACCGGGCGCGCGCGCGGTCACTATCGGTACGCTGAAAGGCCCGCAGCTCTCGGTCTACAGCAAGATCGATGCGGTCAAGGTCGTGCCTGAGTTCTCGGTGGCGCGGATTGGCGAGGGCGGTGGCTCGACACCGAAAGTCCAGGGCCGTTTTGACGCGGAAGCCTGGGGCAAGGGCACCGATGGCAAACCGTATCGCATCGGCGTGTTCCCGGCGCAGTGGAAGGTCGAGGCCTTCGACGACCGCGCCAAGGAAGACGAAGACGTCAAGTTCGCCGGCACCATGCAGGCCGACGCTGGCGTGTTCACCCCGGGCGATGCCGGGCCGAACCCGGCACGCAAGATGTCCACCAACAATGCCGGCAACCTCAAGGTGATCGCCGCCGTTGACGACGCAGGAAAATCCCTGACCGGCGAGGGCCATATGATCGTGACCGTGCAACGCTGGAACAATCCACCCATTCCATGAGTTGGCTGAACGTCAATCGCATCAGACACTTTTCGGAATGATCGCAAGCCCCGCAAAACGGGGCCTGCACAGGAGGTTTGCCATGGGCGCTATCTTGAATCTGGTCGAACGCAACCTGCACGAAGTGCAGGTCGATGCCGACCGCATGCTGTTTCACATTCCCAGCAGTTCGCTGTTCGCCAGCGATGAACTGACGGGCACCATCATCGATACCCTGCGCGGCCCCGGCTGCTCCTCGGACGACCTGATCCAGCGCCTGGCCGCGCGTTTCAACGGCGAGGAAATCACCGAGACCCTGCGCGAGCTGATGGCTCTGGAACTGGTCAGCGACGGCTCGCCACTGACCCCGGACATCGCCACCAAGCGGGTCGAGCGCACGGCGATCAACACCGTGGTGCTCAACGTCAACACGGGCTGCAACCTGAGCTGCACGTATTGCTACAAGGAAGACCTCGACAAGCCGTCGGCGGGCAAGAAGATGGATGTCGAAACGGCGATTGCTTCGGTGGAAATGCTGCTGCGCGAATCCCCGGACGAAGAGCGTTTCACCGTGGTGTTCTTCGGCGGCGAACCGCTGAGCAACCGCAAGCTGATCGAGTACATGGTCGATTACTGTGAGAAGCGTTTTCGCGAGGCCGGCAAGTTCGTCGAATTCGTGATGACCACCAATGCCACGCTGCTCACCGAAGAAACCGTGGACTACCTCAACGCCCACCGCTTTGGCTTGTCAGTGAGCATCGACGGTCCGAAAACCGTGCACGACCGCAACCGCATCACCGTGGGCGGGCAGGGCACCTATGACGTGGTGCGGCGCAAGGCCGAAATGCTGCTGTCGCGCTACAACAGCCGTCCGGTGGGTGCGCGGGTGACCCTGACCACCGGCGTGACCGACGTCGAAACCATCTGGGATCACCTGTTCAACGAACTGGGTTTCGCCGAAGTCGGCTTCGCCCCGGTGACCTCCGGCGACATCAGCAGCTTCAACCTCACCAGCGATGAACTGGTGCAGGTGTTCGCCAACATGAAAAAACTCGGCAAGCGTTACCTGGAGGCGGCGCTGGAGCACCGCAACATCGGCTTCTCCAACCTGCACCAGTTGATCACCGACATCCACGAAGGGCACAAGAAAGCCCTGCCCTGCGGTGCTGGCCTGAAAATGCTGGCCGTGGATCACAAGGGCGAGCTGAACCTGTGCCACCGCTTTACCGGTTCGAGCCTGCCGACCTTCGGCAACGTGCACAGCGGTGTGAAGCAGGTGGAGTTGAACGACTTCCTGTCCCAGCGCCTGGACCGCACCAACACTGGCTGCGAAGACTGTCAGATCCGCAACCTGTGCTCCGGAGGCTGTTACCACGAAAGCTACGCCCGCTACGGCGATCCGACGCACCCGACCTATCACTACTGCGAACTGATGCGTGACTGGGTCGACTTCGGCATCGAGGTCTACACCCGGATCATGGCCAATAACCCTGCGTTCATCAGCAGCTACATCACTCCGCGCAAGGCTCACTGATATGAAACATCTCAAGGCAATCAATAACAAAGCGTTGAAGCTGGATCAGGCTGCGGACGAGAACCGCATTGAAGAAGTGGTGGCGATGAGCTCCGTGGCGGGCTGTGCGTCGACCACCGACCCGGGCTGGGAAATCGATGCGTTTGGCGGTGTGTCGTCGTTGTGCCAGCCGATGGAGGCCGACCTGTATGGCTGCTCCGACCCGTGCTGGTGGCCGGCCCAGGTGCCCGACATGATGAGCACCTACCCGGACTGGAACAAGGATGCGCAAGCCTCCAACGACAACTGGCGCAACCTCGGCACTGTCTTCCCCAAAGACAAGTGATCAGATAAGAAGAAGGATTCCAGCATGCACAGCATCAAAGCCTGCGGCCTGGCCGCGTTCGCCGTCCTGAGCACCTGTTCGGTCAATGCTCTGGCTGACGAAAACACTGCTCTTCAGGATGGTCACGAGTACATGTTGACCACCAATTACCCGAACAACCTGCACGTGATCGACCTGGCCACCGACACCCTGTTCAAGACTTGCAAGATGCCCGACGCCTTCGGCCCCGGCACCGTGCAACTGTCGCCGGACCGCAAGACCGCCTACGTGCTGAACAATCACTATGCGGATGTCTACGGTGTCGAACTGGACAACTGCAAACAGGTGTTCCACGCCAGCATCACCCAGAAGCCCGGTGAGAAAGCGCGGTCCATGTTCGCCTTCACCCTCAGCCATGACGGCAAGGAACTGTTCACCATCGCCAATCCGACGCTGATGATGAACGATCACTATGAAGTGCAGCAGCCTCGACTCGATGTGTACAAGACCGACGGTGGCATGGACGCCAAACCCGTGCGCAGTTTCCCGGCGCCGCGGCAGCTGACCATCATGCAGAGCGGTGACGACGGCACGCTGTACGTGGCGGGGGCGGATGTCTACAAGGTCAACGTGCAGACCGGCAAGTTCGACGTGCTGATCCCCAGCCGGCACTGGAAACGCCCGAACTACAGCGCGCCGGACGTGCTCTACGTGTGGAACCAGCAGACGTACCGGCATGACTTCTCGCTGCTGTACACCGCGGCGAAGTTCAAGGACAAGAAGCAGGATCCGGCCACCGCTGAATACCTGTACGGCCTGTTCAGCGTCGATCTGAAGACCGGCAAGACCGAAACCACCGATTTCGGGCCCCTGACGGAAATCTACTTCAGCGGCATGCGCTCGCCCAAGGACCCGAACCTGATGTTTGGCGTGCTCAACCGACTGGCCAAGTACGACATCAAGCAGAAGAAAATGCTTCAGTCCGCCACGCTCGATCATTCCTACTACTGCATTTCCTTCAACAAGGACGGCAGCAAAATCTACCTGGCCGGGACGTTCAACGACGTGGCGATCTTCGATGCCGACAGCCTCAAGCAGATCGGCAGCATCAAGATGCCGGGCGGGGACATGGCGATTACCACGGCGCAGGTGTTTGTCCGGTAATTTGCAGCGACTGAGCTGATGCCTTCGCGAGCAAGCCCGCTCCCACATTTTGATCGCTTTCTTGCTGAAAGAACCCGGTCAACTGTGGGAGCGGGCTTGCTCGCGAAGAGGCCCTGACAGACGCTAGAGAATCAAACCCCCGGCACCGGACACGCCAAATCTCCCTCCTGACACTTCAGGTAAGTCTTGAACGTCTCCACCCGCGCCTTGGTCAACTCAGTCACGCAATTGCCGTAGATCAGCGGATACACACTCCCGCCTTCCACCCCTGACGCCGAGAACCTGCACTCGGCATCGCGAAACGCAATCCACGACCGCTGCGCTCCCACCAGCAACTTCTTGCTGTCGGGATTGCCCTTCAGGCGCGAAGTGATTTGCTGGTAAAGCGCATTCAATTCCTTGTCCGCCGCCGCATGCTGTTGCGCCGCGCACTGGTTCATCGTGGTCTGGTCGGTGGCGTTGTCGCAGTTCACGGCAGCATGGGCCAGGGAGGTGAACAACAAAGGCGTCAGTGCCAGGAGAAAACGTGCGTGCATGGCAGAAACTCGCTGTGACAGGGGAAGTTTGGGGGTGCAGTGTAGCGCTGTGGAAAGTTCAGTCATCTACGTCTGCCATTGCGGGTACTTTTTTACCGACTCATATTCAAGCCAAGGCTGCTCATGGGATGTCCAGATATGCGCCTGTGGCGTCAGTTTCGGGTCATCGTCCAGTGTCGCCACCCGAACAATCACATGGGGCTGGGTCGAACGCTCCGCCATCAGGTGTGAACCGCAGGCCGAACAGAAATGCCGAAACTTGCCCGGTGACGATTCGTAGCTCGTCAGCCGGTCTTGCCCCTTGATCCAGCGAAAGTGCTCGCGCATCACCCCGGCAGTCGATGCAAAAGCCGCTGCGTGTGCCTTGCGGCAGGTTTGGCAATGGCAGTGGCTGATGGGCATGTCGAGGCTATCAAGTTGGTATTCGATGGCCTTGCACAGGCAACTGCCGCGCAGTTTTGTCATGTAGCTATCCTTTTCGATGCTGTTTCGAGGGAGAACGTTAGCAGCTTCGTCCCTCTGACTTTGTGATTGCCCCAGAACTTATCACCGCAAATGCAACCGAATATCTCAGGTATGGTTGATTGCTCATCCCGATTGGTACAACTTTAGGGTTGGTCTTGTGGTCTTACTGACCTACTGTTCAAGTACAGGAGGTGACTTATGAACCCAGCATCTGATCGCATTGAAAGGAAAGTCCTGCTTAAAGCCAAGCGTTCACAGGTCTGGCGTGCGCTGGCCAATGCCGAAATGTTCGGACAGTGGTTTGGCGTGGCGCTGGAAGGCAAGCGCTTTGTGGCAGGCGAGTGGACCCAGGGGCAGATTACCTATCCCGGTTATGAGCATTTGCTTTGGAATGTACTGGTAGAGCGGGTCGAACCGGAACGGCTGTTTTCGTTTCGCTGGCATCCGTATGCGGTAGAGCCTGATTTCGATTACTCCCAGGAGCCCACCACACTGGTGAAATTCGAACTTGAGGATATGGACGACGGCACGTTGCTCCACGTCTCCGAGTCCGGTTTCGACCATGTTCCCCAGCATCGCCGCCTCAAGGCATTCCGTATGGACAGTCGCGGCTGGGATGAACAAATGAGCAATATCGAACAGTTTCTACTGGCCAAGGCACACGAACATCAGGGTGTTTGAGCGAAACTCGCGGCCTCCTGGCCTGAGGCGTCCAAGGGTTTTCGGAAGGTGGTTTATAGCCAATGTCTTACACGCGATGGTAGCGATATCGCCTGTTACAAATTGGATCCGATGCGTATTCTGGCCTCACCCACTGAAGCACAGGATGTGCTCAGGATCATGGATGATCGACCATATGCAAGGAACGCTGCGACAAGGAGTCGTCATGGTCTTGGAAAAACCCGCTTCGGCGGGTTTTTTTGTGGGCGCAGGAAAAGTCGTGGCGGCAGGAACCCTGTTCTTGCCGCCATTTTTCACTGTCGGTCGAGTTTCGCCGCCGCGCGCTCGGTGATCTCCGCCCGCAGCTTCAATGAGCCGGCAGCCCGCCGGCGAGCCTCATCCAGCACACTGGCCGGGGCCGTCTCGGGGCTGCCCGCGGTAAACGGTGGGGCCGGGGCGTATTCCAGTTGCAACTGCACCAGTTCGGCGGTGGCCTGGTCGAACAGCTCTGCGGCCAGGGTCAGGGCGAAGTCGATACCGGCGGTGATGCCGCCACCAGTCAACAGATTGCCGTCACGAACCACCCGATCGTTCACAGCGATTGCGCCCAGCGGCTTGAGCAATGGGTGATACGCCCAGTGAGTGGTGGCGCGTTTGCCTTTGAGCAATCCCGCCGCGCCCAGCACCAGCGAGCCGGTGCACACCGAAGTGATGTATCGGGCGTTGGCCGCCTGGGCCTTGAGAAAGCCAAGGGTCTGGTCATCCTCCATCAACGGCCCGACGCCACTGCCGCCGGGCACGCAGATCACGTCCAGCGCCGGGCAGTCTTCAAAGGTGGTGGTCGGTTTCAACAGCAGGCCGGTGCTGGCGGTGACCGGCACCAGGTCTTTCCAGACCAGATGCACTTTCACATCCGGCAGAGAGGCCAGTACGTCATAAGGGCCGGTCAGGTCCAGTTGCTGAACCTGTGGAAACAACAGAAAACCGATCTGCAGCGTCATGGTGTTTTTCTCGTGAAGTGGGTGGACGGTTTGACTGTAGGCCCGTAGGCTTTGGCGTATACGCCAATATCCCCACGAATTACGCCAAATGTCGAAAACCATCCATGTACTCGCTTTCGCCAACGTGCAAATACTCGACGTCACCGGGCCGTTGCAGGTTTTCGCTTCGGCCAACGACATAGCCCGTCAGCAAGGCCTGCCGCCACCCTACGCACCGACTGTGATTACCAGCGGCGGCGGGGCGGTGATGTCGTCGGCGGGGTTGGCGCTGTTGGCCGAGCCGTTGCCGGATGAGGGCACCGATACCCTGATCATCGCCGGTGGCTGGGGGGTTTACGCAGCGGCGCAAGATGCGCCGTTGGTCGCCTGGGTGCGCGAACATGCCCGTGGCTGCCGGCGGGTTTCCTCGGTGTGCACCGGTGCGTTTCTGCTGGCGGCCAGCGGCTGGCTCGATGGCCGGCGCGTGGTCACCCACTGGACCCGCTGCGAACAATTGGCGCAGCAGCACCCGCAACTGCACGTCGAGCCCAACCCGATCTTCATCAATGACGGCCCGGTCTGGACCTCGGCCGGGGTGACGGCCGGCATCGACCTGGCGTTGGCCATGGTCGAAGAAGACCTCGGGCGCACCATGGCCCTCGAAGTCGCCCGGCAACTGGTGGTGTTTCTCAAGCGCCCGGGTGGCCAGTCGCAATTCAGCGTTACCCTGTCACTGCAACAGGAAGGCAACCGTTTCGACGAACTTCACGCCTGGATCAGCGAAAACCTGACCCAGGACCTTGGCATCCCGACCCTGGCCTTGCAGGCCGGCATGAGCGAACGCAGTTTCGTACGCCACTACCGCGCCGACACCGGCCAGACCCCGGCCCGGGCCATCGAACTGATCCGCGTCGAAACCGCACGGCGTCTGCTCAGCGATACCGGCGTGCCGATCAAGCGGGTGGCAGTGCAATGCGGCTTCGGCAGCGAAGAAACCCTGCGCCGCAGCTTCCTGCGGGCCATGGGCGTGACGCCGCAGGCTTATCGGGAGCGGTTTTCGGTCAGTGTTGGTGCAGATCCAGTGGAGCGTTGAGCATCTTTTAGCCTGAGCCTGATGCAGTTACCCCACGGTCACCCGAACAGCATCCTTTGCCAGTGTTCTTCACTGATGATCGCGATAGGAACACCGCTCTCTCGTAGCTCAACGGCTTTTTTGATCTTGGTTCCATAAGTGCTATGAAGCCACTGATCGTTTCCGATGCTGCCCACCACGAGATAGTTGATTTTTCTGCTGACCGAACCACCGATCAGGCCACCGCGTTCGACGATCAGCGATTCACATTCCTTGCGCGGACCGTAAGCCATGACTCCGGTGAACAGGAAAACCCGATCAATCCAGTCCAGTGTGGGGGCAGGGTTGTCGAGTGGAAGGCTGCAAGGTGTTGTGAAGATCTGGTCAGAGCCAACCGGCAGACCTGCAAACTGGTGCAGCATATCCAGTAGCTCAGCCGATTCTTCGGAGTCCAGCACACCATCACTCAGCATATCGGAGAGGCGTTTGTAGAGGATGTTCACGACCGGATCACCCAAATGACACAAATGAACTTCAATCCAGCTCTTGAGAAACTCCGCTTCCTGCTGGTTGATCTGGCCATCGGCAGCGAGTCCAGCCGTAATGCCGACCAACGCGTCGGCTGAACGTCTATCAATGCGTGCTTCGTGGAAGAATCCACTGTTTTGAAATTCCTGATGCAAATCGACCATCGTCCCTGCTCCTAGGATTCAACTTCCGCTATTTGATTGAAATACTTCGCCCGATCCGGTGTAAACGTCACCACCATCCCGGTACGCGAGCAAGTCAGCGCCCGCTCCTGGTTCAAATCAACATCCAGATCTTCCCCGCGCAGCCCTTGCCACTGCGCGAGGTATTTGAGGGAGCCATATTTTTCGAGTTTCTTCAGGCTGCGGCTGACGCCACCTTTCCAGCCCAGTACCGGCAACTCGCCGGCGAGGCACTGTCGGGCGAGGTCGGGGAAGCGGGCGGCACGCTGGCGGCCGACTTCCCAGCATTTGATCAGGCCCTTGTCGTCGGCCTCCCAGAGTTCTTCGCGGTTCAAACCGGTTCGGAGAGGGGCGTCGATGCTGCGATGGATGCGTTGGGTCATTCTGGTTCCTTGAATTCGGGTGGTTCTGCACAGCTCCGCTGTACCCGTTCATCAAGGATGTTAGGTGGGGATGTCATGGCTGGCAACAAGGTATTCCGAGGGAGGCTCGCTCCCACAAAGGACTACCTGCACCAATCAAATGTGGGAGCGGGCTTGCTCGCGAAAGCGGTGTGTCAGTCGACATCATCAGTGCCTGACATAGCGCTTTCGCGAGCAAGCTCGCTCCTACAGAGTTATTCATATGGCTAATTCTTTGGGCACCCCATCCGTTTTCCAGACAGACAAACTTCGAGGAAAGCCCGGTGACCCCGCTGACATTGCTGTGCCTGCCCTATTCGGGCGCGAGTGCCATGGTCTATAGCCGCTGGCGGCGCAAGCTGCCGGAGTGGCTCACGCTGCAACCGGTGGAGCTTCCGGGTCGTGGCGCACGGTACGGCGAGCCCTTGCACACCGACATGCGCCGTCTGGCGCTGCAATTGGCCCACGAACAGAAGGCCACGCTCAAGGCGCCGTACGCATTGTTCGGGCACAGCATGGGGGCGCTGCTGGCCTGCGAGATGGCCCACGCGTTCCGCTCGCTGGGTTGCCCGGAACCGGTAGCGCTGTTCGCCTCGGGCACCGCCGCACCGACGATGCGCGCCGACTACGATCGGGGCTTTGCCCAGCCCAGGACCGACGCCGAACTGATCGAGCAATTGCGCACCCTCAACGGCACCAGCGAAGAGATCCTGGCCAATGCAGAGTTGATGAGCCTGACCCTGCCGGTATTGCGTGCGGATTTCCTGTTGTGCGGACGTTTCGAACCGGTCCGGCGCCCGTTGCTCAAGTGCCCGGTGCACGTGCTGGGCGGCAAGGCCGATCGCGCCACCACCGAGCAGTTGATCGGCTGGAGCCAGGAAACCCGTGGCAGCTTTTCGGTGGACATGCTGGCTGGCGGACACTTCTTCATCCATGAGCAAGAGGCCAGGGTGCTGCGGGTGATCAAGGATCAGCTGGAGGTGCATCATCGGCGGCATTCCATGGCAGCTGTTGGTTGACACCGCTCGCAAATTTAACCTGATTCCTGTGGGAGCGGGCTTGCTCGCGAAAGCGGTGGTTCAGCCAACATCCATGTTGAATGATGAACCGCCTTCGCGAGCAAGCCCGCTCCCACAAGGGGGGGTGGTGTTCTTGTAACCCGCGTTCTACAGCCCTCCTGATACTTGTTCCCCTCCGCTAATTTTTCCCGCCTGCATTCGTTTTATAGGGACGACGCGCCTTTGCGCCTCCTGCCTACTGATGCGGATGCTGATAGATGAATGCTGAAGACTCCTTGAAACTTGCTCGCCGGTTTATCGGGTTGCCCCTGGAAAAGCGCCAGCTGTTCCTTGCGGCCTTGCACAAGGAGGGCGTGGATTTCGCCCGTTTTCCGATTCCGGCCGGCATCGAGGCCGAGAATCGCCAGGCGCTGTCGTACGCCCAGCAACGCATGTGGTTTCTCTGGCAACTGGACCCGCACAGCGGCGCCTACAACCTGCCGGGCGCGGTACGGCTGACCGGGCGCTTGAACCTGCCGGCGCTGGAACAGGCGTTCGCCAGCCTGGTGGCGCGGCATGAAACCCTGTGCACGGTGTTCCAGCGTCAGGCCGATGACCGCTTGCAGCAAGTGCCTGCCACGGCGCCGCTGCTGATCGAACAGGTAGATTTCAGCGCACTGCCTGCCGAGGAACGCGAACGGGCCGTGGTGCAAACCGCCGAACAGCAATCGCTGCTGCCGTTCGATCTGTCGACCGGTCCGCTGCTGCGGGTCACCTTGCTCAAGCTCGCCGAACAAGAGCACGTCCTGTTGCTGACCCTGCACCACATCGTCTCCGACGGCTGGTCGATGAACGTGCTGATCGACGAATTCATCCGCTGTTACGACGCCTTCGATGCCGGCACTCAGCCGCATCTGCCACCGTTGCCGATCCAGTACAGCGACTATGCCCTGTGGCAGCGCCGCTGGCTGGAGGCGGGCGAGCAGGCGCGGCAACTGGCGTACTGGCAGGCGCAATTGGGTGATGAACATCCGGTGCTGGAATTGCCGCTGGACCATTCGCGCCCGGCGATGCCGAGCTATCGCGGCACCCGTTACGAGTTCGCGGTCGAGGCGCAACTGGCCGAGCAACTGCGCAGCACCGCGCAGAAGCACAACATCACCCTGTTCATGCTGTTGCTCGGTGCCTTCAACGCTTTGCTGCATCGCTACACCGGGCAAACCGACATCCGCGTCGGCGTGCCCATCGCCAACCGCAACCGCGCGGAAATCGAAGGCCTGATCGGTTTCTTCGTCAACACCCAGGTGCTGCGTACCCAACTGGACGGCCAGACTCGGGTCGACGACCTGCTGCGCGCCATCAAGGAAACCGCCCTCGGTGCCCAGGCCCATCAGGACCTGCCGTTCGAGCGCCTGGTCGAAGCGCTGAAACTGGAGCGCAGCCTTAGCCACACGCCTTTGTTCCAGGTGATGTACAACCACCAGCCGCACGTGGCCGACATGGCCTCGGTCAGCACCGCGTCCGGCCTGGTGCTGGGCAGCATCGACTGGCAAAGCCGTACCACCCAGTTCGACCTGACCCTCGACACCTGGGAGAAGGGCGGCAAGCTGCACGCCGCGCTGACGTATGCCAGCGACCTGTTCAAGGCCGAGACGATCGCGCACATGGCCCGGCACTGGACGCGCCTGTTGCAGGCGATAGTCGACGACTCGACGCAAAAAATCGGCGAGTTGCCGATGCTGACGACGGATGAGCAGCAAGTACTGGTGCAAGACTGGAACCGCACCGCCGAGGTGTATCCGGTCGATCAGTGCCTGCATCAGTTGATCCAGGCCCAGGCCCGACGCACCCCTGACGCGCCGGCGCTGGTATTCGGCGAGCGTCAGCTCAGCTACGCGCAACTCGATGCCCGCACCAGTCAACTGGCAAACGGCCTGCGCGAGCAGGGCGTCGGCCCGGATGTGCTGGTGGGCATCTGTGTCGAGCGTTCGCTGGACATGGTCATCGGCCTGCTGGCGATTCACAAGGCCGGTGGTGCTTACGTCCCGCTGGATCCGGAGTACCCGGCCGAACGCCTGGCCTACATGATCGACGACAGCTCGATTGGCTTGCTGCTCACGCAAAGTACCTTGCTCGGCGCACTGCCCACCGACGGCGTCAAGGTTATCACTCTGGACCAGGCGCAAGACTGGCTCGATGGCTACAGCGAGACTTGCCCGCAGGTTGACGTGCATCCGTTGAACCTGGCCTATGTGATCTACACCTCTGGTTCCACCGGCAAGCCCAAAGGTGCCGGCAACAGTCACGCGGCGCTGGTCAACCGCTTGTGCTGGATGCAACAGGCTTATTCAATCGACGGCAGCGACTCGGTGCTGCAGAAAACCCCGTTCAGTTTCGACGTTTCGGTCTGGGAGTTTTTCTGGCCGCTGATGACCGGCGCACGCCTGGTGGTGGCGCCGCCGGGGGCGCACCGTGAACCGGCGCAGTTGATCCGCCTCATCGGTGGCTGCGACATCAGTACGCTGCACTTCGTGCCGTCGATGCTCCAGGCGTTCATCCACGAGCCGGGTGTCGAGGCTTGCACTGGCCTCAAGCGCATCGTGTGCAGCGGCGAAGCCTTGCCGCTGGATGCCCAGTTGCAGGTCTTCAAGAAGCTGCCGGGCGCCGGCTTGTACAACCTGTACGGGCCGACCGAGGCGGCCATCGACGTCACCCACTGGACCTGCATCGACGAGGGTGCCGCCAGCGTGCCCATCGGCCGGCCCATCGCCAACCTGCGCACCCATGTGCTGGATGCGCAATTGCTGCCGGTTCCGGCCGGCGTGGCGGGTGAGTTGTTCCTTGGCGGCGCCGGCCTGGCGCGCAGTTATCACCGGCGTCCGGCGCTCACCGCCGAGCGTTTCGTGCCGTGCCCGTTCCATGACGGCGCGCGCTTGTACCGCACCGGCGACCGAGTTCGGCAGCGCGCCGATGGGGTGATCGAATACCTCGGGCGTCTCGACCATCAAGTCAAAATGCGCGGCCTGCGCATCGAGCTGGGGGAAATCGAGACTCGGCTGATGCAGCATGCGCTGGTGCGCGAGGCCGTGGTGCTGGTGCAGGGCGGCAAGCATCTGGTGGCGTATCTGGTGCTGGACAACGCCAGTGCCGACCCGCAGTGGCCACAAACCCTCAAGGCCTGGCTGCTCGGCAGCCTGCCGGAATACATGGTGCCTACCTACCTGATGCCGCTGGACGCCTTGCCGGTGACCGCCAACGGCAAGCTCGACCGCAAGACTTTGCCGCAACCCGACGCCGCGCCACAGCAGGCATTCGTCGCGCCGCAAGATGCGATGCAGTCCGCGCTGGCGCAGATCTGGCAGGACGTACTGGGCGCAGAACGTGTGGGCCTTGAAGACAATTTCTTCGAGCTCGGCGGCGACTCGATCATTTCCATCCAGGTGGTCAGCCGCGCCCGCCAGGTTGGCATTCGCCTCAGTCCGCGTGACCTGTTCCAGTACCAGACCGTACGCAGCCTGGCGCTGGTCGCGGCGTTCGACAGCCGCAGCACCATCGATCAAGGCCCGGTCAGTGGCGAGGTGATCCTGACCCCGGCGCAGCATTACTTCTTCGAACAGGCCATCGCCCAGCATCAGCACTGGAACCAGTCGCTACTGCTGACACCCCGGCAAGTGCTGAATCCGCAAGTACTGGAACGGGCGTTGGTCGCCGTCATCAACCACCACGATGCCTTGCGCCTGCGCTTCATCGACGGTACCGAAGGCTGGCAGCAACGCCATGCAGCGCCGGTCGAGTGCGCTGGATTGTGGCTGCGTCGGGCGTCTTCGAGCGAAGCCTTGACCGCCCTGTGCGATGAGGCGCAACGCAGCCTCGATCTGGCAAGCGGGCCGCTGCTGCGCGCCTTGCTGGTCAGCCTCGACGATGGCAGCCAACGACTGCTGCTGGTGGTCCATCACCTGGCGGTGGACGGGGTGTCGTGGCGGGTGTTGCTCGAAGATTTGCAACAGGCTTACCGGCAAGTGGCGTTGCCCGAGAAAACCAGCGCTTATCAAGCCTGGGCCGTTCATCTGCAACAACATGCCGGCACAGTCGGTGCGCAAATGCCGTACTGGCAGGCGCAATTGGCGGATGCCCGGGACCTGCCGTGTGACAACCCGCAGGGCAGTTTGCAGTATCGCCACGGGCACAGGATCGAATCGCAACTGGACGCCGAACTGACCCGCCAGTTGCTGCAACAGGCACCAGCGGCCTATCGCACCCAGGTCAATGATCTGTTGCTCACAGCGTTGGCGCGGGTCATCTGCCGCTGGAGCGGGCAGGGCTCGACGCTGATCCAGCTTGAAGGCCACGGCCGCGAAGACCTGTCCGACGACCTCGACCTGAGCCGCACCGTCGGCTGGTTCACCAGCCTGTTTCCGGTGCGCCTGCAACCCGAGGCCGGGGCGGCCAGTTCAATCAAGTCGATCAAGGAGCAGCTGCGCGCCATTCCCGGTAAAGGCCTGGGGTACGGCGTGCTGCGTTACCTCGGTGAACCGGCGCAGCGCGAAGCCTTGCAACATTTGCCGGCACCGCGCATCACCTTCAACTACCTGGGGCAGTTCGACCGTCAGTTCGATGACGCTGCGCTGTTCGTACCGGCCGCGGAAAGCGGCGGCCAGGCTCAGGGCGACGATGCACCGTTGGCCAACTGGTTGACGGTGGAAGGCCAGGTGTATGGCGGGCAGCTCTCGCTGCAATGGGGTTTCAGCCGCGACATGTTTGCCGAATCCACGGTGCAGCAACTGGCCGACGCTTACACCGAAGAGCTCAAGGCGCTGATCGAACATTGCTGCACGACAGCGGCAGGCCAGGTCACACCGTCGGACTTCCCGCTGGCGCGCATCACTCAGGCCCAGCTCGATGCCTTGCCTGTCCCGGCACCGGCTATCGAGGACGTTTACCCGCTGACGCCGATGCAACAGGGCATGCTGTTCCACACCCTGTACGAACCCCAGGCCGAGGCCTACATCAATCAATTGCGCCTGGATATCCAGGGGCTGGAACTGGCGGCATTCGGCCGGGCCTGGCAGGCGGCGATCAACCGTCACGACATCCTGCGCAGCAGCTTCCACTGGCTGGGACTGGAGTCTGCGCACCAGGTGATTCATCGCCAGGTCGACCTGCAACTGCAAGTGATCGAAGCGGCCGACGTTGACCTCGATGCGTTGGCCGCCGAGGAGCGCAGCTGTGGCTTCGAGCTCGGTGCCGCGCCGTTGTTCCGTCTGATGCTGGTGCGTCAGGGTGCGCAAGACTGGCACCTGATCTACACCAGCCATCACATCCTCATGGACGGCTGGAGCAACGCCCAGTTGCTCGGCGAAGTGCTCCAGCATTATGCCGGCCAGACGTTGGCCAAGCCGTTGGGGCAATACCGCGATTATCTGGGCTGGATTCAACAGCAGCCGCTGCTGGCCGCCGAGCAGTTCTGGAAACAAGCGTTGGCGCCGCTGGAAACGCCGACGCGGCTGGCGCAAGCCTTGCCGACGCCCGCCGAAGGGCGGGGCATGGGCGAACATCAACTGACCCTTGAGAGCGCCGCGCTGCAACGCCTGAGCGATTTCGCCCGCCATCAGAAAGTCACCCTCAATACGCTGCTGCAAGGCGCCTGGGGCCTGTTGTTGCAGCGCTACACCGGCCAGTCCTGTGTGGCGTTCGGCGCCACCATTGCCGGACGTTCCGCGCCGCTGCCGGGCATCGAGCAGCAGTTGGGGCTGTTCATCAACACCTTGCCGATCATCGCCAGTCCGTCAGCGGGCCAGACCGTGGCCCAGTGGCTCAACGACCTGCAAGCCCTGAACCTGAGCCTGCGTGAATTCGAACACGTGCCGCTGTACGACATTCAGGGCTGGGCCGGACAGCAGGGGGCGCTGTTCGACAGCCTGCTGGTGTTCGAGAACTTCCCGGTGGCCGCAGCCCTCAAGCAAGGGGCGCCGGCGGGGCTGACCTTCGGCGCGCTGCACAATCACGAAATCACCAGCTATCCGCTGACCCTCGGCATCGAAGTCGGCGCCACCCTGCGCCTGGACTTCAGTTTCGACCGAACCCTGTTCAGTGCCGCGCAGATCAGCCAGTTGGGCGCCAGCCTGTTGCAGGTGCTGGAGCAGTTCGTCACGCAGCCACAACAGGCACTGGGTGCGGTCAGCCTGCTGGACCCTGACGCCCGGGCCAAGATGCTGGCGTGTGCCCGTCCGCCTGCGCCGGCAATCGACAGCCCGTTGCTGGCCCATCAGCGTTTCGAGCAACAAGCGGCACGCACCCCTGACGCGCTGGCCGTGATCGTCGGTGACGAACGCCTGACCTATGCCGGACTCAATGCGCAAGCCAACCAGCTCGCCCATCGCCTGCGCGCCCAAGGTGTGGCGCCGGGGCAGCGGGTGGGCCTGGCGGTGCGGCGCAATGCGCAGATGATCGTCAGCCTGATGGCCATCCTCAAGGCCGGCGCCGGTTACGTGCCGCTCGATCCGGATTACCCGGCCGAGCGCCTGGCCTACATGATCGAAGACAGCGGCATGGACCTGCTGCTGGCGCAATCGGGGCTGCTGACCGATGTAGCGCTGCCGCCAGGCTTGCCGCGCCTGGCACTGGAGGCGAGCGCCGATGGGTACTCCACGGAAAACCCGGAAAACCTCGCCAGCGCCGAAGACCTCGCCTACCTGATCTACACCTCCGGCTCCACCGGACGCCCGAAAGGCGTATGCCTGGCCCACGCCGCGCTGCGCGAGTTTTGCGTGATCGCGGCGGACTATTCACAACTGGTCCCTGAAGACCGCGTACTGCAATTCGCCACGTTCAGCTTCGACGGCTTTGTCGAACAGTGCTATCCGCCGCTGTGCGTGGGCGCGGCACTGGTGATGCGCGGCGATGAGCTATGGGACACCCACACCCTCTATCGCCAGATCATCGAGCATGGCGTGACCCTGGCGGATTTGCCGGCGGCCTACTGGTTCCTGTTGTCTCAGGAGTGGGCGGCGCAACCGCAGCGTGACAAGGGCCGTCTGCGTCAGGTCCACGTCGGTGGCGAGGCCATGTCGCTGGAAGGTTTGAAACTGTGGCACGCCGCGGGTCTGGGCGATGTGCGACTGCTCAACACCTATGGACCGACCGAAGCCACGGTGGTGTCCAGTACCCACGAATGCACGCTGGCCGATACCCGCAATCACATCGGCGTGCCCATCGGCAAAGCACTGCCGGGGCGTGCGCTGTATGTGATGGACAGCGAAGGGCACCTGCTGCCGAGCGGTTGCGTCGGCGAATTGTGCATCGGCGGCGACGCCGGCCTCGCCCAGCGCTATCACCAGCGTCCTGGGTTGAGCGCCGAGCGTTTCATTGCCGATCCGTTTTCCGCCACACCGGGTGCGCGGTTGTACCGCAGCGGCGACCTGGCGCGTTATCGCGAAGACGGTGCGCTGGAATACCTGGGGCGTATCGATCATCAGGTGAAAATTCGTGGTTTCCGGGTCGAGCTGGGTGAGCTGGAAGCGCACCTGCAAGGCCTGCCGATGATCAGCGAAGCCGCGGTGCTGGTGCACGAGGGCGTCGGCGGCAAGCAGTTGATCGGCTATGTGGTGCCAGCTTCAGATGAACTGCTGGACGCGGATGCGCGGCAACTCACCGACACCGTGCGTCGCGCCCTGGGCGAGCGCCTGCCGGACTACATGCTCCCGGCGCAACTGGTGTTGCTGGCCGCGTTGCCGCTCAACCGCAACGGCAAGCTCGACCGCGCCGCGTTGCCGGCCCCACAGGTCTGGGAAGCCGAAGCCGGCAGCGCGCCGCAGGGTGCACTGGAAGTCGAACTGGCGCTGATCTGGCAGCAGGTGCTCCAGGTCACTCGCGTCGATCGCGAAAACAGCTTCTTCGAACTGGGCGGGCATTCGTTGCTGGCGACGCAAATCGTCTCGCAGATCCGCCAGCGCCTGGGGCTGGCGGTGAGCCTGCGCAGCCTGTTCGAACATCCGCGCCTTGTGGATTTCGCCGCACAGGTGCAGGCGCTGCAACACACCTGTGAGCGCCCGGCGCTGGTGGCCGACACCTCTGGCGAACGCCAGCCGTTGTCCTTTGCCCAGCAGCGCTTGTGGTTCCTGTGGAACCTGGAACCGGACAGTTCGATGTACAACATGCCGGGTGCCTTGCGCCTGCGGGGCGAGTTGAACCTCGACGCCCTGCGCCAGACCTTCGAAACCCTGGTGCAGCGTCACTCGGTATTGCGCACCACGTTCTACGAAGAAGACGGCCAGACCTGGCAACGGGTGCATCCGCAACTGCCGTTGAGCTTTGTCGACAGCGACCTGCGGCACCTGCCGGCGCCGGACGCCGAAGCACAACAGCTGGCCGGCGAAGAAGTCGCCCGGCCATTCGACCTGCGCCACGGTCCGTTGCTGCGGGTGCGAGTGCTGCGGGTCGCGGAGGATGAGCATGTGCTGTTGCTGACGGTGCATCACATCGTCGCCGATGACTGGTCGTTCCGTGTCCTGATCAATGAATTCGTCACGCTGTATCCAACCCTCTGCCGTGGCGAAACTCCGCAACTGCCGGCGCACAGCGTGCAGTACGCTGATTTCGCCAAATGGCAGCGCCAGTGGCTGGAGCAGGGCGGTGAACTGCAGCGCCAGCTCGATTACTGGCAGCAGCGCCTCGCTGAGCCACAAGCGGTGTTGGCGTTGCCCGCCGATGGTGACCAGCGCACCGCGCAAGCAGGTGCCGGCGCGCATTTCACCTTCAGTGCCGAACTGAGCCAGCAGTTGCGCGACTTTGCCCAGCAGCGCGATGTGTCGCTGTTCATGCTGCTGCTGAGCGGTTTTACCCTGGTCCTGCGCCAGCGTACCGAGGTCAGTCGTGTGCGCATCGGCACCGATATCGCCAACCGAAATCAAGCCGGGCTTGAAGAAATGGTCGGCTTCTTCGTTAACCAACTAGTACTGCAAGTGGAGGTCGATGCCGAACAGTCGGCGGCGCAGTTGCTGGACGCCTGTCGCCGGGCGGTACTGGAGGCTTCGGACCATCAGGACCTGCCGTTCGAGCGTCTGGTGGAGGCCTTGCGCCTGCCGCGCCGCGCCGGACGTTCGCCGCTGTTCGACATCAAGCTGATTTACCAGGAAGGCGTTGGTCGCCTGCCGTCGATGGAGGGCCTGCAAGTCGAGGACTTCCCGTCCGGGCGACAGGCCGCCGAGATCGGCATGGTCGCTGCGTTCTACAACGACGCACAGCACATCCACCTGAGCTTCGAGACACCGGCCGGCCAGTACCTGCCGAGCACGCTGGAAAGTCTGTTCGAGCAGATTCAGGCGGTACTGGAGACGCTGTTGCGCAGTGATCAGTTGCAGGTGGGCGAATTGCTGAACCTGGCCAGCGACGTGCAACGCCGCGCCGATGCGCGCTTGAGCGAGCAACGCAAGGCCTTGCTCGGCGGCGCCATGGCGATCAAGCGTCGCTCGGCGAACCGTAGCGCGCCGGCACCACAAATCGCAGCGGACTGATTCAGCCGGCGGCGCCTTTGCGCGCCGCCGTCATCATTTTCTGGAGGGGTTTATGACCGTTTCAACGACCAAGTCCATTCCCAAGATGGGTCGTGGTGCCCGCAAAAGCCTGTCCACCGATCCGACGCGACTGGTGAGTTTTGCGCCGATGTTCGAAGGCCACAGCATGCCGCTGGTGTGCCGTCCGGCCGTGTCTGGCGTGAGCCTGGTGGAATGGGCGAGCCAGAATCGCGCGCTGATCGAAAGCAAGCTGCTGGAACATGCGGTGATCCTGTTCCGTGGTTTCCAGGTGGCCGATATCGGTGAGTTCAACCGCTGCGTCGACGCGATTTCCGGCGGTGCCCTGGAGTACCTGTTCCGCGCCTCGCCACGGACCCAGATCAGCGGTCAGTTCAAGATCTACAGCTCCACCGATTACCCGGCGCCGGAGAAGATCTTCCCGCACAACGAACACTCGTATTCGCCGGTGTTCCCGCGTCACCTGTACTTCTACTGCGACACCCCGTCGACCACCGGCGGTGAAACGCCGTTCGGTGATACCCGCCAGATCCTGGCGCGGATCGACCCGGCGGTGCGCGAAGAGTTTGCCCGTAAACGCATCATGTACGTGCGCAACTACGGCGACGGCATGGGGCTGCCGTGGCAGACCGTGTTCCAGAGCGAGGATCGCGCCGAGGTCGAAGCCTACTGCGCCAAAATCGGCATCCTGGCCGAGTGGAAATCCGGCAACCGCCTGCGCACCCGGCAGAACGGTCCGGCCATCGTGCGCCACCCGCTGAGCGGCGAGCGCATCTGGTTCAACCACGGCACCTTCTTCAATGCACTGACCCTGCCGGACAGTATCCGCGACAACCTGCTGCGTGAGTTCGGCCCGCAGGATTTGCCGCAGAACACCTTCTTCGGCGACGGCTCGCCGATTCCCGACGAGGTGATCCGCCACCTGCAAGGCATCTACCGCGAGGTGATGGTGGAGTTCGCCTGGGAGAAAGGCGACGTGGTCCTGCTCGACAACATCCTCAGCGTGCATGCGCGCAACGAATTCACCGGCTACAGAAAAATCCTCACGGCCATGGCCATCGCGCAGAAAAGCGCCGACCTGGATCAGGAATAAGGACACCCGACATGAACACCACCGCCCTCGAACCCTCGGTAGACGTATTCCAGACTTCGGCCCAGCAGGCCTTTTATTTGCGTGCCCAGGAGCTGGGTGCCCGGCCGCTGTTCGCCGCACTGACATTGCCGCTCGCCAGGCCGGTGGAAGCTCAGGTGTTGTGCAGAGCCGTGGAAACACTCGGCCGGCGCCATGAAATTCTGCGTACGGTGTACCGCCGTCTGCCGGGCATGAAATGGCCGGTGCAGAGCCTGTGCGATGCGCTGCCGGTCACGCTGCTGGGCAACCAGCCTTCGGTGGCCGAGGCCTTGAGCCGCAGCCGTGAAGTCATGGTTGAAGATTCGAATCAAGGGCTGGTGGTGGCGCCGGTCGAAGGCGAAGCAGGGCAGCATTTCATCACCCTGCTGACCCCGGCATGCAGCTTCGACGAGGCCTCTCTGCGGGTGCTGTCGGCCGAACTGGCCAGCCTGTTGCGCGGCGAAACCCTGGCCGACGACGAGGATGCACTGCAATACCTGGACTACAGCGCGTGGCAGGAAGAGCTGCGTGAAGAAGACATCGGCCACCAGGGCGCGGCGTTCTGGCGCAACCTGCAACAGCAGTTCGCCGTGGCCCATCGTTTGCCGTTCGAAAAGGCTGCCGAAGTATCCCTGGCTCGCCATCAGGCTGCACTCACCGACGCCAACTGGTGCACCGCAGTGCAACGGGCTGCTGGTGAAACTGGCGTAGAGGCAGAGCAATTGGCGTTATGGCTGTGGACCGCGTTCGTCGCGCGCATCGGCCAACAGGAAAAGTTGCTGATGGGCTGGCAGGTGGACGGTCGCAACGAGCAAACCGCCGCCACCCTCGGCCGTTTCGCCCGACGTTTGCCGGTGGCGTTCGAGCACCGTAGCCAGCAGACACTGGCACAAGCATCGGCAACCTTTGTGGCCAACGTCGAGCAGTCGCTGTCCTGGCTCGACTGCCTCAACGAGTTCGAGTTGAGCGCCGAAGGCACCGCGCCATTGCGCTACGGCTTCGTCTATCAGGCCAGTATCGAGAGCGGTATCGAGGTGGACGACGCCAACCCCGAAGTCCTGCGCCTGCGCGTGCAGGGCGATCAGTTGCAGTTGTCGTGTCTTGACGGAGCGTTGCCAGAATCGATGCTGACCGAGTGGCTAGAGCAGTTTGCCGAGTTCAGTCGCCAGTTGTTGACGTCGTCCGAATTGACCCTGGCTCAGGCGGATCTGGTCAGTGCGGCGCAACGAACCCGTCTGATCGAAGGCTTCAACCCGAACGCCACCGAGCAGGCATTGCCGTGCCGTTTCCTGCAAGAGTTGTTCAGCGAACAGGCGCGCCTGCATCCGCAACGCATTGCCCTGAGCGTCAACGGCCAACGCCTGACTTATGCCGAACTGGATGCACGCTCCAACCAGGTGGCCAATACCTTGCGCACCCAAGGCGTGACCCCGGATGAAATCGTTGCGGTCTACGGCCAACGCTCGCTGGAAATGGTCATTGCGTTGTTGGGCACGCTCAAGGCCGGTGCGGCGTACTTGCCGCTGGACCCGAACTACCCGATCGAGCGTCTGGCGTTCATGCTCGCCGACACCGGCGCGCGCCAGGTGCTGGCCTGTCAGCCGTTGCCCGAAGCGTTGCACAGTGAGCGGACCATTTCCCTGATGCCGGGGGCCGAAGTCTGGTCCGCCGCACAAACCGAACCTTCGCCTCAGGGCGACAGCGCCAATCTGGCCTACGTCATCTACACCTCCGGTTCCACCGGCAAACCCAAGGGCGTGATGATCAGTCATGCCAACGCCCTGGCCTCGACCCTGGCGCGCAATGCTTTTTACCGCCAGCCGCTGCGCGCATTCCTGATGCTCTCGTCGTTCTCCTTCGACAGCTCGGTGGCCGGGGTTTTCTGGGCGCTGGGGCAGGGCGCGACCCTGTGCCTGCCGGACGAAGACAGCTACAAGGATCCGGCCAGACTGGCGGCGCTGATCAAGCAGGAAGAGATTTCCCACTACCTGACCTTGCCCTCCTATCACGCGCAGATACTCGAACACCTCGACCGCCACGCCCTGGCCTGTGTGATTGTCGCCGGCGAAGCCTGCAGCAACGCGCTGCTGCAGCGACATCGCGAGGCACTGCCAGGGGTGGCGCTGGTCAACGAATACGGCCCGACCGAAGGCACCGTGTGGTGTTCGGCCTGGGAACTGCCCCTGGGCAATGACGACGACAGCATTCCCATCGGCCAGCCGATTGCCGGCATGCGCATCCACGTGCTCGGCCCGGACCTGCAACCGGTGGCCGTGGGCGTCGAAGGCGAGTTGTATGTCGGTGGTACCGGCATTGCCCGGGGTTATCTGCAGCGCGCCACGCTGACGGCCGAGCGCTTTGTTCCGGACTCATTCACCGCGAGCACGGGCCAGCGCCTGTACCGCACCGGCGACCTGGCGCGCTATCGCGCCGATGGCGTGCTGGAGTATCTGGGCCGGGTCGACCACCAGGTGAAAATCCGTGGTTTCCGCATCGAGTTGGGCGAGATCGAAGCGGCCATGCGCAGTGCGCCGGGTATCGAGGACGCCGCCGTGATTGCCGACCAAACCCCGACCGGCCCGCAGCTGTTGGGCTTTGCGGTGTCCCCGGCCGACACCGCCGACATCCGCCTCAACGAGTTGCGCAGCCACCTGGCCGAGGCTCTGCCCGAGCACATGCAGCCGGCGCGCTTGCAGGTGCTGGAGCGTTTCCCGCTGATGCCCAACGGCAAACTCAATCGCCAGGCCCTGCTCGATCTCGACGTGCGTCGCAGCGCCTTCGTTGCACCGCGCAACGACCTGGAAAAAACCCTGGCGGCGATTTGGGCCGAAGCGTTGCACGTGGAGCGCGTCGGCGTACACGACAGCTTCTTCGAACTCGGCGGGCACTCGCTGTTGGTCACGCGCATTCGTGCGCGGATTCAGGAGGAACTGAACCTGGCGATCCCGCTCAAGCTGTTTTTCGACGGTGACACCCTGGAACGTCTGGCGGCGGAAATCGAGCAGTTCCGCCAGCAAAGTGAACACCAGGAAAACGATGTAGACGCCCTCGAAGCGTTGTTCGACGAAGTGGATGAGGAACACGCGCAATGAGTGCCGCACCGGACAGAATGATGACCCTGGCCCAGCGTTTCTGCGGCTTGAGCACGGACGCCCGGCGTGCGTTGCAACAGAAGATGCACGCTCAGGGGCTGACCCTTGAATTGCTGCCGATTCCGCCACGGGACCGCATCGTCGACACGTTGCCAGCGTCCTACGCGCAGCAGCGCTTGTGGTTCCTCTGGCAGATGCAACCCCAGGCCACCGCTTACAACCTGACCGGAGCCTTCCGCCTGAGCGGTGAGCTGGACCGCGATGCGCTGGCGCAAACCCTGGTGACTCTGGTGCAACGTCATGAAGTGTTGCGCACCACCTTTGTCTTCGATGACCGGCAAGTGCTGCAACACATCCACCCGCAGATGGACACCCCGCTGGTCGAGGCCACGGCGGCCAACGAGGTCGAACTGCAACGCCAGATCGCCCTCAACGCCGGGCAGCCATTCGACCTGCAGCACGGCCCGTTGATGCGTTGCCGCTTGATTCGCCTCGATGCGCAGCAACATGTACTGGTGCTGACCTTGCACCACATCGTCACCGATGGCGGCTCGCTGCCGATCCTGTTGCAGGAATTCACCCAACTCTACGGGCAATTGAGCGCCGGGCAGAACGCGCAGCTACCGGAGCCGGGCATTCAATACGCTGACTTCGCCCGCTGGCAGCGCCTGTGGCTGGAGGCGGGCGAGGCTGAGCGCCAGCTCGACTATTGGCGCCGGCAGCTGGGTAACGAACACCCGCCACTGAACCTGCCGACCGACCGTCGTCGCCCGGCGATCCCGAGCCAGCAGGGTGCCAGCGTCGAGCTGGACATCTCTGCCGCACTGACCGCTCGACTGCGTGAGCTCGCCCGCCGTGAAGGCTGCACCCTGTTCATGGTGCTGATGGCCGCGTTGCAGGCGTTGTTGCATCGTTACAGCGGTGAACAGGACATTCGCGTCGGCGTGCCGATTGCCAACCGCACCCGCCAGGACGTGGAAAATCTGCTGGGCTTTTTCGTCAACACCCAAGTGCTGCGCAGCCAGCCCCGGGCCGACCAGCCATTCGTGCAATTGCTGGCCGAGATCAAGGCCGCGGCACTCGGCGCGCAGGCCCATCAGGACCTGCCGTTCGAGCAACTGGTCGATGGCTTGGGCGTCGAACGCAGCCTGAGCCACACGCCGCTGTTCCAGGTGATGTTCAACCACCTGCGCGACAGCGGCGGTGTGCAACGCTGGGACTTGCCGGGGCTGAGCGTCGAACCGCTGATCTGGGATGAGAAAACCACCAAGTTCGACCTGATGCTCGACACCGTCGAGGGTGACGCGGGCATCCATGCGTCATTCGTCTACGCCACCGAACTGTTCGACGCCTCGACCATCGAGCGTCTCGGCCGGCACTGGCTGAACCTGTTGCAGGCGATTTGCACTGACAGCACGGTTGCCCTCGCGGACCTGTCCATGCTCGACGCCGCCGAGCAGCAGGCCACCTTGCTGGACTGGAATCGCAGTGCGGTGTTGAGCGGCGATCAGGCGAACCTGTTGTGTGCCCATCAACTGATCGAAGCCCAGGCCGCCGCGCACCCGCACAACATTGCCGTGACCTGCTTCGGCATCACCCTCACTTACGCCGAACTGAACAGCCGCGCCAACCGCATCGCCCATCGTCTGCGCGAGCGCGGCGTCGGCCCGGACGTGTTGGTGGGCATCGCTCTGGAGCGTTCGCTGGAGATGATTGTCAGCCTGCTGGCGATTCTCAAGGCCGGTGGCGCCTATGTGCCGCTGGACCCAGAGTACCCGCAGGATCGCCTGGCCTGGATGCTCGCCGACAGCGGCACGCGCCTGTTGCTGACCGATTCGGCACTGATGCCGCGCCTGCCGTTGAACCAGGGCGTTGAGGTGATCTGCCTCGATCACGCCAGCGACTGGCTGTTGGAAGCCAGTGCCGACAACCTGCCCAACCTCACCGTTCCCGCGAACCTGGCCTACGTCATCTACACCTCCGGTTCCACCGGCAAACCCAAAGGCACGCTGCTGCCCCACAGCAACCTGACGCGCCTGTTCAGCGCCACCGAGCACTGGTTCGGTTTCAACGCGGACGATGTCTGGAGCCTGTTCCACTCCTATGCCTTCGACTTTTCCGTGTGGGAAATCTTTGGCGCGTTGTTCTACGGCGGCAAGCTGGTGGTGGTGCCCCACGCGGTCAGCCGCTCCCCGGAGGACTTCGCGCGTTTACTCAGTGATGAGGGTGTCACGGTACTCAACCAGACCCCTTCGGCCTTCCGTCAACTGATGCCGTTCGCCTGCGCCAACGCGCCACACATGGCCCTGCGTTATGTGGTGTTTGGGGGCGAGGCGCTGGACGTGGCCAGCCTGCGTCCGTGGTACGACGCCTTCGACGACCGGCAGCCGTTGCTGATCAACATGTATGGCATCACCGAAACCACGGTGCACGTGACCTGGCGACCGCTGTCCCGCGCTGACCTTGATGGCGCCAACAGCTCGCCGCTGGGGGAACCGATCGGCGACCTGCGCTGGTACGTGCTCGACCCGCGCCTGAACCCGGTGGCCAAGGGCTGCGTTGGTGAGCTTTACGTTGGCGGCGCCGGCCTGGCCCGGGGTTATCACCAGCGTGCCGATCTGACCGCCACGCGGTTTGTGCCGGACCTGTTCGCCGCCGAGTCGGGCGCGCGTCTGTATCGAACCGGCGATCTGGCGCGTTACTGCGCCGATGGCAGCATCGAGTACGCCGGGCGTATCGACCATCAGGTGAAGATCCGTGGCTTTCGCATCGAGCTGGGGGAAATCCAGGACCGCCTGCAAAGCCATCCGGCCATCGAGCAAGCATTGGTGTTGGCACCTGAGGTCAATGGCAGCCCGCAACTGGTCGCGTGGTTCACGGTTAGCCACAACGACAGCGATCTGCGCCAGTCCCTGCGCGAACATTTGCAGGCCGGTTTGCCGGACTACATGGTGCCGGCGCACCTGATCAAACTCGATCACTGGCCGCTGACCAGCAACGGCAAACTCGATCGCGGTGCATTGCCCAAGCCCGACGCGGTGCTGCTGCAGCAGGCTTACACGGCGCCGATGGATGAACTGCAAACCGGGTTGGCGGCGATCTGGCAAGACGTGCTCAGGCTCGAGCGCGTCGGCATCGACGACAACTTCTTCGAACTGGGCGGCGACTCGATCATCTCGATCCAGGTGGTCAGCCGCGCCCGTCAGGCCGGGATCCGCATCACCCCGCGCGATCTGTTCCAGCACCAGACCGTACAGAGCCTGGCAAAGGTCGCGGTACGCAGTGCCGGGCTGGTCATCGATCAGGGTCCGGTGCGCGGCGAAGTGCTGCTGACGCCGATCCAGCACTGGTTCTTCGAGCAAGCCATCGAGGCCCGTCATCACTGGAACCAGTCGGTATTGCTGGAACTGCACGAGCCATTGGACAGCGGCTGCCTGCAACAAGCGCTGGCGGCGTTGCTGGAACATCACGATGCCCTGCGTTTGCGCTGGCATCAGGTAAATGGCGTGTGGCATCAGGCACAAGCCGAGCACTGGAGCAGCGCCGAGGTGCTGTGGCAGCGTCAGGCGGCAAACGCCGATGAGCTGCTTGACCTGTGCAACGACGCGCAAGCCAGCCTGAGCTTGCAGGACGGCCCGCTGTTGCGTGCCTTGCTGGTGGACATGGGCGCCGCAGGCCAACGCCTGCTGCTGGTGGTGCACCACCTGGCGGTGGACGGCGTGTCCTGGCGTCTGCTGCTTGAAGACCTGCAAACCGCTTACGCTCAAGCACGTCAGGCCGAGCCGTTGCGCCTGCCGGCCAAGACCAGCGCCTACCAGGCCTGGGCCGCACATTTGCAACGGCATGCCCGCAGCCCGGAACTGGAGGCGCAAGCCGCTTACTGGCAAGCCCAATACCACGAAGTCGCACTGGAGCTGCCCGCCGACAACCCCGACGGCAGCCTGGCCAGCCAGCATGCGGTGAGTGTGGAAACCGTGCTCGACAGCACCTTCACCCGCCAACTGCTGCAAGATGCTCCGGCGGCTTACCGCACCCAGGTCAACGACCTGTTGTTGACCGCCCTGGCGCGGGTGCTGGGCCAATGGACCGGCCAGTCGTCGACGCTGGTGAAGCTCGAAGGCCACGGCCGCGAAGACCTGTTCGACGACATCGACCTGACCCGCACCCTGGGCTGGTTCACCTCGATTTTTCCGGTGAAACTCACCCCGGCTGGCGATCTGGCCGGCAGCATCAAGGCCGTCAAGGAACAGCTGCGCGCCGTGCCCGACAAAGGCATCGGCTTCGGCATACTGCGTTATCTGGCCGATGCCGGCCTTGAGGATTTGCCGTCACCCCAAGTCACCTTCAACTACATGGGCCAGTTCGACGCCAGCTTCGACGAGCAGGCGCCGTGGCGTCCGGCCAGGGAAAGCGGTGGCGCCGAGCAGGGCGCGTCGGCCGAACTGGACCGGGGCCTGAGCATCAACGGCCAGGTGTATGCCGGGCAACTGCGCCTGAGCTGGACCTTCAGCAGCGAAGTGTTCAAACCGCAAACGGTGCAGCGCCTGGCCGATGCCTACACCGCTGAACTGCAACAGCTGATCGAACATTGCCTCAGCGGTGCCGGCGGGTTGACCCCGAGCGACGTGCCGCTGGTGCACGTCGATCAGGTGCAACTGGATGCCTTGCCGCTGGCGGCCAGCCAGATCGAAGACATCCTGCCGTTGTCGCCTATGCAACAGGGCATGTTGTTCCACAGCCTGTTCGCCCCGGATGCCGGTGCCTACGTCCCGCAGATGCGCGTGGATGTGCAGGGGCTGGACGTCGAGGCCTTCCGCAATGCCTGGCAGCAGACGCTGGAGCGCCATGAAGTGCTGCGCGCGGCGTTCTTCAGCGAGAGCAATGGCTCGCGACCGCTGCAAGTGATCCTGGCCGACGCCACGTTGCCGCTGACCGTGCTCGACTGGCGCGACCGGCCTGATCTGCCCCAGGCGCTGGAGCGTCTGGCCGAGGATGACCGCCTGCGCGGTTTCGACCTGACGGCGGCGCCGTTGCTGCGCCTGACCCTGGTGCAGACTGCCGGTGACAACCATCACCTGATCTTCACCAACCACCACATCCTGCTGGACGGCTGGAGCACCTCGCAGTTGTTCGGTGAAGTGCTGCAGCGCTACTCCGGCGTCCTGCCCGCGCCGGGTGTTGGCCGTTACCGCGATTACATGGCGTGGCTGGGGACTCGCGACCGTGCCGCGTGCGAAGCCTTCTGGCTGGAGCAATTGCAGTCGTTCACCGAGCCAACGCGATTGGCCGGTGCCTTGCCGGGGTCGGTTGCAGGGCAGGGTGGTCATCGCACCCTGCACCTGAGCCTGGGCCGCGCGGCCACCGAGCGTCTGAACGGGTTTGCCCGCCAGGCCCGCGTCACGCCCAACACCCTGCTGCAAGCGGCATGGCTGTTGATATTGCAGCGCCACACCGGGCAGCCAACCGTGGCGTTCGGCGCCACGGTGTCGGGGCGCCCGAGCGAATTGCAAGGCATCGAGCAGCAGATCGGTCTGTTCATCAACACCTTGCCGGTGATCGCCACACCGCACCCCGAGCGCACGGTCAGCCAATGGATCGATGAAGTCCAGGCGCTCAACCTGCGGTTGCGCGAAGTCGAATTCACACCGCTGGCGGACGTGCAGCGCTGGGCCGGTCACTCCGGCGAGGCGCTGTTCGACACCCTTCTGGTGTTCGAAAACTACCCGGTGGCGCAAGCGCTGGAGGAGGGCAACAGTAGCGCGTTGAAATTCTCCGGGATCACTCATCACGACCAGACCAGTTTCCCCTTGGCGATTGCCGCCGAGCTGGGCGACTGCCTGGACCTGCGTTTCAACTACGACACGGCGCTGTTCAGCGCCGAGGCAATCGAAGGTCTGGGCACACGTTTGGTTGCGTTGCTCGATGCCATGGTCAGTGCACCGCAACAGCCATTGGGGCGCTTGAGCCTGCTCGATGCCGCGCAAACCGCGCAGCAGGTCGAAGGCTTCAACCGCACTGCGCGGAGCTGGGCGGATGTGCGCCCGGTCTACCAGTGCTTCGAAGCCCAGGTACTGCAAACCCCCGAGGCCCCGGCCCTGGTGTTTGCCGGCCAGCCCCTGAGTTATCGCGAGCTCAACCAACGGGCCAACCGCCTGGCGCACCTGCTGCGCAGCCAGGGTGTGGGCGCCGAGGTGTTGGTGGGTATCGCGGCCGAACGTTCGCTGGAGCTGGTCATCGGTCTGCTGGCAATCATGAAGGCCGGTGGCGCCTACGTGCCGCTGGACCCGGACTACCCACGCGAACGCCTGGAGCACATGTTCGACGACAGTGGCGTGCACTTGCTGTTGACCCAGCGTCATCTGCTTGCGCAGTTGCCGATTCCGGCCGCCACCACGGCGATTTGTCTCGACGACCTGGGCGGATTGCTCGATGGCCTGAGCGAAGAAAACCTGCCCTGCGTGGTCGAGTTGCAATCGCTGGCCTACATGATCTACACCTCTGGCTCCACGGGGAAACCCAAGGGCGCGGCCAACCGTCACGATGCCTTGTACAACCGTCTGGCGTGGATGCAGGGCGCCTATCCGCTGGACGGACGCGACACCGTGCTGCAGAAAACCCCGTTCAGTTTCGACGTGTCGGTCTGGGAGTTCTTCTGGCCGTTGATGACCGGCGCGCGCCTGGCCGTGGCCGAACCGGGTGCCCATCGCGATCCGGCGCAACTGGTCAGCCTGATCGAGCAGTACCGGGTCAGCACCCTGCATTTCGTGCCGTCGATGTTGCAGGCGTTTGTCCAGGGCGAAGCTTTCGAACGGTGCGTCAGCCTGCGCCAGATCCTGTGCAGCGGCGAAGCGTTGTCGGCGGATTTGCAGCGCAGCCTGTTCCAAGTGCTGCCGAACGTTGGCCTGTACAACCTGTATGGCCCGACCGAAGCGGCCATCGACGTGACCCATTGGACCTGCGTCGACGACGGCGGCATCAGCGTGCCGATCGGCCAGCCGATTGCCAACCTGGTGACCTACATCCTCGACGACAGCCTGCAACCGCAAGTGGCGGGTTGCGTAGGTGAGCTGTACCTGGGTGGCATCGGCCTGGCTCGTGGTTACCATCGCCGTCCGGACCTGACCGCCGAGCGTTTCGTCGCCAGCCCGTTTGGCGAGCAGGGTGGGCGCCTGTATCGCACCGGCGACCTGGCGCGTTACCGCAAAGACGGCGTGATCGAATACGTCGGGCGCATCGACCATCAAGTGAAGATCCGCGGCTTGCGTATCGAGCTGGGGGAAATCGAAGCCTGCCTGCTGGAGCATCCGTCGGTGCGCGAAGCGGTGGTGATCGCCCTCGATGTCGGCAAATCCAAACAGTTGGTGGCCTATGTCGTAGGTGATGCCGCCATCGAGCCACTCAAACAACATCTGCGTCAGGCGCTGCCCGAACACATGCAGCCGAGCCACGTGCTGCTGCTCGATCAGTTGCCGGTCACGCCCAACGGCAAGCTTGACCGCCGCGCGCTGCCACAACCGGACCAGCAAGTGCGCGAGTACGTCGCGCCGCGCAATACCGTGGAATCGACGTTGCAAGGGGTGTGGCAAGCGTTGTTCGAAGTGCCGCAGGTGGGCATGCACGACAACTTCTTCGAACTGGGCGGCGACTCTATCGTCTCGATCCAGGCCGTCAGCCGCGCACGCAAGGCCGGTTTGAGCATTTCCCCCAAGGACGTGTTCAGCCATCCGACCCTGGCCGAGCTGGCTACGGTGGCCCAACCGGTCGTGGCGGATGAAACCGGGCTGGCGTTGGTTGCACCGGCAGCGAAAATCGAGCTGAGTGACGCGCAGTATCAAGCGCTGGATTTGACGGCGGACGAAGTCGAAGACGTCTATCCGCTGTCGCCGATGCAGCAAGGCATGCTGTTTCACTCGGTGCAGGACGGCGAATCGGGGCTCTACGTCAACCAGATCGAAGTGGGCGTGCGCGGCGTTGACGGTACGCGCTTCCGTGAAGCCTGGGCCGATGCCGCCCGCCGTCATGCAATTCTGCGCACCGCATTCCTCTGGGAAGGCGATAAGGAGCCGCTGCAAGTGGTGCGGCGCGATGCGCCTTCGCTGTTGACCGAACTGGACTGGCGCGGGCTGGATGATCAGCCTGGGCGCGTCCGCCAACTGGCCCGGGAGGAACGCGAACGCGGCTTCTCGCTGAACCGTGCACCCTTGCTGCGCCTGTTGCTGGTGCGTATGGAAGACGACCGCTATCGCCTGATCTGGACCTACCACCACATCCTCATGGACGGCTGGAGCGTGTCGCGCCTGATCGGTGAAGTGCTGCGCCATTACCGTGGTGATGAGCACGAGCCGGTGGCCGCTTATCGCGACTACATCGACTGGCTCGGTCAGCAAGCAGCGGAGGCCAGCGAGGCGTTCTGGAAAGGCAAACTCAGTAACCTCGAAGGCGCCACGCATCTGGCCCGCGCCTTGCCGGTCAAGGCGCCGCAAGCGGGTTACCACGCGATCTATACGCATCTGAGTGCCGGGCAGACCGCAGGATTGCAGGCCTTTGCCCAGCAACAGCAAGTGACGCTCAACACCCTGGTGCAAGCCGCGTGGCTGTTGCTGTTGCAGCGCTACACCGGCCAGCGCACGGTGACGTTCGGCGCCACCGTGTCCGGACGTCCGGAAACCCTCAACGGCTCGGAAAACATGCTCGGGTTGTTCATCAACACCTTGCCGGTGGTCAACACGGTGCCGACCGACATGAACGTCGGTGACTGGCTGCGCGAGATCCAGGCCTATAACCTCGACATCCGCGACTTCCAGCAAACACCGCTCAGCGATATCCAGCGCTGGGCCGGGCAGGGCGGGCAGGCGTTGTTCGACAGCATCATCGTCTTCGAAAACCAGCCGGTGGACCGCACCCTGCGCGAATGGAACGGCGACTCGCTGCGCTTCGAAGACGTCAGCGACTTCGGCCTGACCAGCTTTGCCATGGACCTGATGGTCAGCCTCGACGAGGGGCTGCGCATCGAGTACATGCACCAGCGCGATCAGTTCGATCTGGCGACCGTCGAAATCCTGCGCAGCCACATGGAAAGCCTGCTGCAGCGCCTGTGTGACAACGCCGGACGCGCCGTCGGCGAGCTGGGCCTGTTGACCCTGGACGAAGGCCGGGCGCTGGACGGCGAACGGCCGGTAGTGGCCGACGGTGACGAGACGCCGGTGCACGAGCTGATCCGTCAGCGTGCGCGCCGACAACCGGATCACACGGCGCTGGTCCTGAGCCATGCCGACCGCGATGCCGAACACTTGAGCTACGCCGAGCTGGACCGGCGCTCCGATGCTTTGGCGGTGCATCTGCTGGAACAAGGCGTGCAGGCCGAAGACGTGATCGGCGTGTTCATGGAGCGTTCGCTGGAGCTGGTGGTGTCGCTGTTGGCGGTGATGAAGTGCGGTGCCGCCTATGTGCCGCTGGACCCGCAATACCCGCAGGAACGCCTGCGCTACATGATGGCCGACAGCGACATGCGCTTGCTGCTGACCCAGGAACGGCTGCGCGATTCGGCGCAGCTTGATCCCGGCACGGCCATGGTCGCGGTGGACCGCCTGGACCTCGACATCGACGTGCCGACGCCGCAACGCACTGTGCACGCCGAGCAATTGGCCTACCTGATCTACACCTCCGGTTCGACCGGCAAACCGAAAAGCGTCGCCGTGGCCCACGGGCCATTGAGCATGCACGTGCAAGCCATCGCCGAGCTGTACGAAATGGACCCGGACAATCGCGAACTGCATTTCATGTCGTTCGCCTTCGATGGCGCCCATGAACGCTGGATCACCGCGCTGATCAGCGGTTCCACCCTGGTGATCCGCGACAACACCTTGTGGACCGCCGAACAGACCCTGGCCGTGCTGCACCGCCAGCGCATCAGCGTCGCCTGCTTCCCGCCGGCGTACCTGCTGCAACTGGCCGAGCACGCCGAATTGCAGGGCGGTGAGCCGCCGCCGGTGCGCATCTATTGCTTCGGTGGCGATGCGGTGCCGGACGCGACGTTCGAGCGGGTCAAACACAGGCTCAAGCCGCAATACCTGGTCAACGGCTACGGGCCGACTGAAACCGTGGTCACGCCGCTGCTGTGGAAAATCGCCGCCGACGGCCATTGCCAGGCGATGTACGCGCCGATTGGCCAACGCGTCGGCAGCCGCAGCCTGCACGTGCTGGACATGGACCTCAACCCGCTGCCGGTGGGCATGGTCGGTGAGCTGTACATTGGCGGACGGGGTGTCGCGCGCGGCTACCATCGTCACCCGTGGCTGAGCGCCGAGCGCTTCGTCGCCGATCCTTTCAGCACCGAAGGCGGGCGCCTGTACCGCACCGGCGACCTGGTGCGCCGCCGCGAGGATGGCGTGTTCGATTACGTCGGGCGTATCGACCATCAGGTCAAGGTACGCGGCTTCCGCATCGAGCTGGGCGAAATCGAAGCGCGCTTGCGCGAGCACGCCGGGGTCAACGATGCGCTGGTGGTGGTGCGTGACAACGGCCAGGGGCCGCAACTGGTGGGCTATGTGGTGGCGGCTGAGGACGAGGGCCTCGGCCCGCGTTGCCAGGCGGCATTGCGCGAGAGCCTACCCGACTACATGGTGCCGACCCAGGTCGTGGTGCTGCCGTGCTTCCCGTTGACCCCCAACGGCAAGCTCGACCGCAAGGCCTTGCCGGATCCGGCCTTCACCGGCCGTGACTACGTGGCACCGCGCACGCCACTGGAATGGGCGTTGGCGGACATCTGGCAACAGGTGCTGGGCATCGACAAGGTCGGTATCACCGACAACTTCTTCGAGTTGGGTGGCGATTCGCTGCGCACCCTCAAGGTGATCTCGAAAGTCCGTGCCCTGAATCAGCCGGGCTTCCAGTTGAAACTGCGCGACATGATGGCCAGGCCGACGATTGCCGGGCTGTCCGGTGTCGATGAGCAGCCGCTGCGGCAGCGCCCGCAACCGCTGCTGTTGCTCAATCAGGTGGTCGATGATCAGCCGCCGCTGTTCTGCCTGCACGCCGGTTTCGGCACGGTGTTCGATTACGAGCCATTGGCCCGGCGCCTGGATGGCGAGCGCACGGTGTACGGCGTGCAATGCCGGATGCTGCTCGACCGGCAGTGGCACGACACCTCGCTTGCGCAGATGGCCGCCGACTACGTCGAGGCGATCCGCGCCCGGCAACCTCAGGGGCCGTACCACGTGCTGGGCTGGTCGCTGGGCGGGGCGTTGGCGTTGCTGGTGAGTGATTTGTTCGAACAGCAAGGCCAGCGGGTGGCATTCGTCGGCCTGGTGGACAGTTTTGTGCCAACCCAGGCCAATGCCGTCGCCAGCCCGGATGAGTGGCGTGTGGATCTGGCCGAGTTCTTGGGTGCAACGTTGGGCATGGATGGCGAGGTGATTGACCAGGCGTTGAGTAGCGAGTCGGCGGGCGACCACGACGCGGTGGCGCGGATCATTCGCGCGGTGATCGACAGCGAAAGTGATCAGGCCAGCGGGTACGCGCTGCTCGGTGCCGATGAGTTGGCCCAGACGTTCATGGTCAGCACGCGCTTGAAGGCGCTGTCGCGGCAGGTCGAGACCTTGCCGATACCACAGGCCGAGCTGCATTGCTGGTGGGCCGATGGCAACCCGACGGCCGAACGCGCGACCCTGGAGCGTCAGCAACCACGGCTGCGCAAGGTGCAGACTGTAACGGCGGGCCACTTCGATATCCTGCAACAGGACGAATGCCTGGACGCCGTGGTGGCGCTGCTTGGCCGGGAGGTGGTACCGCAGCTCTAGGGCTTGCCCGCGACAAAAACAGGCTCGCCCTAATGAACGGTCCTCACGGTTCGTTTATTGGGCGAGCCTGTTTATTTTTGGAGACTACCGCCCATGGCACTGCACCCGGACATCGAGGGATTTCTAGAGCTGGCCGAGTTCGGCCGCCTCAGCGGCAAAAGCCAACCCATGCATGAGCTGAGCCCGAGCGAAGCGCGGCAGCAATTCGAACAGACGTCACAGCTTCTCGATGCGGCTCCGGCAGGGGCGCTGACGGTATCTGCGCTCAGCATTACGGCGCGGGACGGGCATATGCTCAACGCGCGGCTGTACGCCAGACCGCAACCGGGCAACGAGCCGCGCCCGGTGCTGTTGTACTTCCATGGCGGCGGGTACGTGGTGGGCAGCCTCGATTCCCACGACACCCTGTGCCGGCGTCTGGCGCTGGCAGGGGAGTTTGCCGTGTTGTCGGCAGATTATCGGCTGGCACCTGAACACCGTTTTCCAACGGCTTTCAACGACGCCGAAGACATCGCCCGTTGGCTGGCGATTACCGGCGCCAAAGCGTTGGGCCTGGACGCGAGACGGATCGCACTGGCCGGGGACAGCGTCGGCGGCAGTCTGGTGGCATCGCTGTGTATCGCCATCGCCCATGACCCATTGGGATGGCCGCTTGTGCCGCGTCTGCAAGTGCTGCTGTATCCGGTGATCGACGCGGTAAAAAAACGCCCGTCTCTTGCGCGATTCGCCGAAGGCTATCTGCTGGAGGCCACGACGCTGGAGTGGTTCTACCAGCAATACCAACGCAGCGAAGCCGACCGCAGCGACTGGCGTTTTTCACCGCTGTACGCCGAGCGTTTGCATAGTCTGACACCCACCGTCCTGTGGCTGGCCGAGTACGACCCGTTGCTCGATGAAGGCCTGGCCTGGGCCGAGAAACTGCGTACCGCGGGGCAACCCGTGGTGCTGGACGTGAAGACCGGCATGACCCACGACTTTGCGCGCATGGGCGAAATGGTCCAGGAAGTGCCGGGGATGCTGGCGCAACTGGCGGCGCAGATCGGCGAGAGTCTGGCCTGACGCGTGGCGTGGTGATCAGCCACGCCGTCCCCCTGTAGGAGCGAGCTTGCTCGCGATGGTCGTTAACGATAACGCGTGTTTACTGGCTAAACGCAGCGCCTTTGAATCCATCGCGAGCAAGCTCGCTCCTACAGTTTGTTTTGCGCCGACTCAGATAACTAGGGCGGATCAAGCCGATCCAGCGCCCGATTCACCGCCAGTTCCCCCAGCATGATCACCTGCGCAATCCCCAACAGCGCATTGCGGCTTGTCCCCTGCAGATGATCCACCAGATCGTTGGCCATGACATTGGCCGACGCTAGCGATTCGCACGCATGCACCAGCAGGGTTTCGGTACTGAGTTCGGGATTGACGATGAACATCGTGCAGGGTGCGCGCGGTGTGGCCATGATGTTGGGGCCCGGGTTGAGGTGGTGATCGAGGCTTTCGTGCGGGGAGGCCGGGTCGGAATCCGGCGGATTGGGTGTGACCTTGAACATAAGCTGATTACTCCTGAATGGAGCCGCTCATTCTTCTCTACTAAAAGAAGGGTGGCGGCTGGACGCAGGTTAGTAGACCGGGGAGATCAGCATTTACCGGCGCGCCGAAGCGCCCTGCGTACAGCCACCATCAAATTCAGTCAGGCCTGACTGATAGCGCTTCTACACCTTGCTGATAAGACCACGGGCTACTAAACCCGATCACTGACAATCAGTGACCCGAATCAAGTTACCGACGACCCCCAAGGCGCACAAGCCGGCGGATTCTGGCGTACCTGTAGGCAACGACGCAAGGTGTTGTGGCTTTCACGAAGCAACCTGTAGGGCGCTTAAACAAGTGCTACTGACTGGTGTTTGTCAGCGACGATCTGATTTCTGCACCGATTGTGTTTCGAACAAATAAACGGGAAACGTCTGATGGGATTTTCGGATTGATGTCCCTCGACACTTCACTCAAAACTGCTAGATTCACCGCTCGATTGGCACGACAAGGAATGTTCGTTCATGAAATTTGGCTACCTGATCATCTACGTCAAGGATGTAGAAGCCTCTCTCAAGTTCTTCTCATCGGCCTTCGGGCTCAGCGTTCGGTTCATCCATGAGTCTGGCACCTATGGCGAACTGGAAACCGGCGAAACTGCGCTGGCATTCGCCGCCGATGAACTGGCCGCATCGAACTTCAGCACCGGTCATGTCCCGGCGCACTCATCCCTCAAACCGTTAGGCATCGAAGTCGGGCTGGTGACCGGGGATGTCCCGGCGGCCCATGCCAAAGCGATTCAAGCAGGCGCCAGCGAAATCGCTGCTCCGACTACCAAGCCCTGGGGGCAAACCGTGTCTTACGTTCGATGCCCTGACGGAACGCTGGTTGAGCTGTGCACGCCCGTAAACGCTACCGAGAGTGAGTCTTGAAAGCCGGGTGCGGAGCGAACCTCACAGACAAGTCTGGCAGTAACCTGCAAGTGGTCACGTCAACGGACCCATTGGCAATTATTAAAATCTCAGGGATTACACCGCAAATCCGGGAGCTGGAAACGCAGGCCGTTGCCGAAGGCTTCAGGTTCCTCTCCCGATTGATCGAGGAATGGGAAAGCGGTGCCAATCGATTCGATCAGCAGGGTGAGTGTCTTTTCGGAGTGTTCCGGAACGGGCGGCTGATTGCCGTGGGAGGTCTTTCATCAGACCCATTTGCCGAACCGGATGTAGGGCGATTACGGCGGGTCTACGTCGCACGTGCATCAAGGGGCCAGAACGTGGGTAAAGCGTTGGTGCAGCACCTGCTGGAAGTGGCGTCTGAGTATTTTCGCATTGTGCGACTGTCCACGGACACACCCGAGGGCGCTGCCTTTTACCTCCGCTGCGGGTTCCGGCCGATACAGGATGATTTTGCGACGCATATGAAGTCGTTGGTGGATGTCCCATAGAAAATGGGACATCGCTTTTGAAGTGCCTGACCTACTTTTTCGCCCGGTAACCGCTGTGTATGATCATTACGGCCCGATGCTGCCCGCCGCTCGGTCCCGCTGGGAAAGGTGAAAGCATCTCCTCCTTATTGATCAGCCGCTTTGAACCACGACGATTCGCCGCCAGTATTAAGGATGGACACGGTATGACCACGCAGAACACTTCACTACAAGACATCGCCGCGCCAGAGGGTGTTTGTTATGGCTGCGGCAGCCAGAATCCGCACGGGCTGCACATCAAGAGCTTCTGGCATGAAGACGGGGTGCATGTCATGGCGGAGCATATGCCCGATGACAAGTACTGCGGCTGGCCGGACCTGGTCTACGGCGGTTTGATCGCGATGCTGGTCGATTGCCACTCCAACTGGGCGGCAATGGCTTATCACTATCGGGCAGAACAGCGCGAGGTAGGCAGTTTGCCCCACATCACCTGCGTCACCGGTAACCTGGGCATCAAGTTCATCAAGCCCACCCCGATGGGGGTACGCCTGACGCTGCGTGCAAAAGTCGAGGGCGATGTCGGACGCAAAAGCCGGGTCATTTGCGAAGTTTTCGCCGGGGATGTCCTGACCGCTGTCGGGGACTCCATCTTTGTCCGCGCCGATACCGAACAACTCAGGGCCGCCGCGCAAGCAGAAAACGGAACCGGGCCACTGTAGGAGCGAGCCCGCTCGCGATGGACTCACAGGTGCAGCGTTTTACCAGTAAGCACGCGTTATTGTTAACGACCATCGCGAGCATGCTCGCTCCTACAGGTGGAAGCAGTCAGCCATCGGGTTCGCCGCGCCAGCCACTGTAGGAGCGAGCTCGCTCGCGATGGACTCACAGGCGCAGCGTTTAACCAGTGAGCACGCGTTATCGTTAACGACCATCGCGAGCATGCTCGCTCCTACAGGTGGAAGCAGTCAGCCGTCGATACCGGACAACCCGGGGCCGCCGCGCAGCCACTGTAGGAGCGAGCCCGCTCGCGATGAACTCACAGGCGCCGCGTTTAACCAGTAAATACGCGTAATCGTTAACGACCATCGCGAGCGAGCTCGCTCCTACAGGTGGGGGCACTCAGTTATCAGTACTGCGCGCGCAGGCTCAGGGTTACGGTGCGCGGGTCGCCGTAGAAGTTGGTGCCCCAGGAGGCATCGACGCGGTCGTAGTACTTGCGATCGAACAGGTTGTTGGCGGTCAGTGTCGACGACAGGTTTTCGTTGAACTTGTAGCCGACCTGCGCCGTGGTGACGGCAAAACCGCCTTGCCGGAACTTCACGTCACGCTGGAAGTAGGTTTCGCTGACCACACGCACGCCACCGCCGACGCTGAAGTCCTTGAGCGGACCGTCGGTGAACTCGTACTTGGTCCACAGGTTGTAGTTGTGCTTGGGCGTGATGGTGCTGAAGGTCTTGCCTTTGTTGGCCTGGTCGCCGTCCAGGAACTTGGTGGAGGTGTAGGCGTAACCGGTGACGATGCTCCAGTTATCGGTCAGGTTGCCGCTCAGCTCGGTTTCCCAACCCTCGCTGCGTGCCTTGCCTTCGGTCATGTAGGCACCGGAGTTGTTGTCGTATTCGGCGCGGTTTTCATCGTAGATGCGGAAGGCGGCGATGCTGGCGTTCAGGCGGCCGTCGTAGAACTCGCGCTTGAGGCCGATCTCGTACTGCTTGCCTTCGCGCGGGCCGACCGGCTCGCCGTTCGTTCCGATTTCGCTCTGCGGTTTGAACACGCCGGTGTAGCTGAAGTAGGTCGACAGTTCCGGGGTGATCTTGCCGATGACGGCGCCGTACGGCACGACCTTGCGGTTGATGCTGGTGTGGGCCTGGCCGAAGTTGTTGAAGAAGGCGTTGGCGTTCTTCGCGTCGCTTTCGTACCAGGTCACACGGCTGCCGCCGATGACATCGAGCCAGTCGGTGACGTCGAACTTGGCGCGGGTGTAGACGCCATACTGATCGGACTTGGACCAGTTGCCGTTGACGTGCGCATAGTCTTTGCGGGGAATGTCGATGCTGCCCGGATCGAACACGTTGATCGGGAAGTACTCGCCGCCGCCGTAGGTGAAGTCCTTGTCCAGGTGCTGGTACTCGGCGCCCAGGGTGAACTCGTGCCGGCGATTGGCGAACTCGAACGGCGTGGTCACGAAGCTGTCGACGCCGATGGTCTTGATGTGGGTGTAGTAGTCGTAGGCCACGGCCCAGCTGTCACCGGTGGCCGGGTCGACCGCGCCGTCGGCCCAGGTGAAGTTACGCTGCGGGGTTTCGGCATCGCGGTAGGTCAGGGTGGTCTTGAACTGACCGCCGTTGTCCAGTTCGTGGTCGAGTTCGGCGAAGGTTTCCCAGACTTTTTCGTTGAGGGTGTTCCACTTGGCATCGACGAAGGTCGAGCGAGGAACGTCGAGCAGTTTGCCGTCGGCGTAGGCCGGCAAACCGAACGCCGGGGTGGAGTTGTTCTTCTGGTAGGCGCCGCCAACCGACAGGGTGGTGACCGGGTCGAGGTCGAATTCCAGGCGGCCGTAGACCATCGGGCGTTCGTTCTTCGCGTAGTCGACGAAGGACTTGTTGTTCTCGTAGGCGGTGATGAAGCGACCGCGCACGGTGCCCTCGTCGTTCAACGGGCCGGTGACGTCCACCGAAGAACGGTAGCGATCATAGGAGCCGGCGGCCAGTTCACCCCCGAGGGCGAATTTGCTCAGGGCGCGCTTGCGCACCACGTTGATCGTGCCGCCGGGTTCGCCAGCGCCCTGGTACAGGCCCGCCGGGCCACGCAGTACTTCGATACGGTCGTACATCGCCAGGTCGAAACTGGTGCCCATGTCGCCCTGGCCGGTCGGCTGCGAGACGCCGTCGACCTGCACCTGGTCAACGAGGAAGCCGCGCATGAAGATGTCGTTGAGGCTGGAGCCGGAGTTGTAGGTCTTGACGGTCACGCCGGTGACCTGGCGCAGGGCGTCCTGCAGGCTGTTCAAATTCTGGTCGTCCATGCGCTGGCGCGTGACGACGGACACCGACTGCGGGATGTCCTTGAGCTTGATGTTGCCCTTGCCGATGCTGACTTCATTGGTGGTATAGGAGTGCGAGCCTTCGGTGGTCGGCCCCAGCGCCAGGCCGGTAATGGACGTCGCACCCAACTGCAATGCACTGGAGTCTCCGGCCGACGGCACCAGCGACACGGTGTTGCCATTCAACTGAAAATTGATGCCGCTCCCCAGCAGCAAGGTTTTCAGTGCCTGTTCCGGTTCCATGTTGCCGGACACCGCCGTGGACTTGATGCCGTTGACCAGGTCCTGGCTGTAGAGAATCTGCAGATTGGTCTGCTGGCCCAGCTGGCGCAATGCACTGGCCAGCGACTGGGACGGCACATTGACGTTCACCGGAGCAGCCTCGACCTGGGTAGTTCCCAGCAGCAACAGGGTCAACAGCGCGCCCGGCACGACCGTTCGGAATTTCTTTTGCCGTTCGATGGCTAATGCCAACGGCGCGCGGGACAGGGTAGGGCTTTGCATTGCTCGAATCGCTCCAGAATGGTGTGTGCAGTTTTTTAGTTAATGATAATTATTATTAGACGGACCGCTTTGGCTAAACCGGAAAACAAACTTCAAAAAAACAATGATCTGCGCGCGGCACTGACCGTCAGGCCGTTGCGCGCTCGGTGACGACCCGGCCCGATTCCATGCGCACCAGTTGATCGGCCATGTCGAAATAGCGGTCGTCGTGGGAGATGACGATGATGGTCTTGCCCAGGCGTTTCAGGTCCGGCAGCAGCTCGGTGTAGAAGATGCGGCGGAAGGTCGGGTCCTGGTCGGCAGCCCATTCGTCGAACACCAGCACCGGGCGTTCTTCCAGCCAGGCATTGACCAGCGCCAGGCGCTTGCGCTGGCCGGTGGACAGGTCGGTGGTGGTGAAACTGCCGTCCCTGACGCTGACCTTGTGTGCGATCTCCAGCCGTTGCAGGTAGGCGTTGGCATCTTCGGGAATGTGGCGGTCGCCCTGTACCACGTCATCGAACAGGTAGTAGTCGGCAAAAATCGTGGTGAACAACTGGCGGTAGTCGTCGCGATTCTGCGCATCGATGCCTTGGCCGTTGAGCAGGATCGAACCCTGCTGTGGCGCGTAGAGCCCCAGCAGCAACTTGATCAGCGTGGTCTTGCCGCAGCCGTTTTCGCCGACGATGAAAATGATGTCGCCTTGCTCGATGGTCAGGTTCACCGGCCCCAGGCGAAACGCATCGCTGCCGGGTGCGGCGGGGAAGGCGTAGCTGACGTTGTTCAACTGCAGGCTGTCGACCACGGTTGGCCGGATGCCGTTGTCGTTGAGTAGCAGGTGTGGCTCGGGCGAGGAGAACTGGCTCGACAGCTCGGCGATACGGCGGAAGGCAATCCGTGCGCGGCTCACGATCGGCAACGTGCTGACCAGATGTTCGATCGGGCCTTTCATGTACAGCAGCACCAGCACGAAGCCGCTCATCACCGCCTTGTCGGCGCTGGGCCAGAGGGATTGCAGGGCCAGTGCCAGGCCGATGACCACGAAAAACAGCATCGAACCCAGGGTCTTGGCGATCACGAAGGTGTTGATCGAACGCACCTGGGTGTCGCAGATGAAATCGGCAGTGCCCTGGATGCCCTTGACGAACATGCGCTGGCGGCGCGGGCGGTGGATGCGCAATTCCTTGGCGCCGCCGGCAATGGCGTTGTAGTGCTTTTGCAAATCGTCTTCGGCGTCGCGGGCGGCCATGAAACCCTGGATGCCCTTGCCCTGCGCGTAGAACTGGATGCCGGTGCCGATGACAATCGCCAGGACCATCATCAGGAACATCGGCCACGACAACAGCGCCAGATAACCCATGCAGCCGAGGGTCACGGTCAGGGAAATCGCCAGCGGCGCGAAGGCGAAGGCGAAGTCGCTGATGGTGTCGACGTCGTGGGTCAGTACCGGGATCAGCCGGTGGCTGCGGTAGCGCTCGATCTGCTCGATGGGCGCCGAAAGGACTTTCTCCCCAAGCGTTTTGCGCAGCCTGGCGATGATGTGCTGGCCGACGTAATTGGTGCCGATATCCGAGCAGATCGAACTGCCCAGGGCGAGCAGGCACAGACCGCCGAACAGGGCAACCACGCCTTGGGTCAGACCGTCCGGCGAGTGCAGCGCGTTGTTGATGGTCGCCAGCAGCACCGTCACGCTCAGGCCGCCGACCATGCCCAGAAGGATCGACAGACTGACGACGAGCCGGAACGGTTTCAGGAGGGTGAACAATTCATGAATTGCACCGCGCGATGGCTGGGTCATGAGCAGAGGGTTCCTTGGGTCTTGAGGCAGATACCCAGTAGAACGTCTGGTGAGGGGGTTTATTTAAAGGATGGGCGACACAAAACCTGTGGGAGCGGCGGTGCGGCGATCCGACTTGCTCGCGAAAGCGGTGGATCAGCAAAGTTGATGTTGGCTGACACGACGCCTTCGCGAGCAAGCCCGCTCCCACAAGGGCAGGGGGTAGTCAGAGATTGCGTACTACGCGGAAACCAATCCAGTCGCCACGGGTTTGCGGGTCGATGTCATTGCGGTTGCCCGAGCGGGAAAACACCGGTGCTTCGCCCCAGTCGTTGCCGCGGATGCGCAGGGTGTCGCAATCGGGTTCGGTCCAGGCGCTGCCGTCGGTGGGCGCGCCGACATAGTCCGGGTGGTAGCAATCGGCGATCCATTCGTAGACGTTGCCATGCATGTCGTACATGCCAAAGGCATTCGCTGGATAGCTACCGACCGGAGAGGTATGGCTGTAGCCATCGGCGGGCCCGTAGGTGTTGGCGTGGGTGGCGATGCTGTACTCGGTGCCGGGGTCGAACGGGAAGGGGAACGGTCCCGTTGACCCGGCACGGGCCGCGTACTCGCGCTGGGCCTCGCTGACGATGTGGTAATGCTGGCCGGTTTTGCGCGACAGCCAGGCGACATACGCCGTGACTTCGGCGAAGTTCATGCACACCGCCGGCTGACGCGGGCCTTGGGGGTAACTCGGTTTGCCATTGGTGCATGCCCGGCCGGGACGGGTATCGCCATCGGGCAGGGTGATCCCGGTTTCCTTCATGTATTGGGCCCATTCGCCGGCAGTGATCTGGTAACGGCTCATGGCGAAGGGTTTGTCGAATGTCACCTCATGCATCGGGCCTTCATCCGGCTCGCGGCCGACTTCGCCTTCCGGGGTGCCCATGGTGAAGGTGCCGGCGGGCAGCACCACCATTTCCGGACAGTTGCGGCAATCCTTGAAGACCTTGCCCGGCAGCGGTGCCGTGTACGCCTGGGCGAGGCTCGGTACGGCACTGCCGAGCAATGCCAGCAGCATCAGGGCACCGAGGCGTTGAAGGGGCAGCCTGTACAGGGTGTTTTTCATGAGGGTTCTCGCTAAAGGGAATCGGCGGTTCAGAGCTTGCTGGCCATCAGCTCCATCAACTGGTCGATGTGCGCTTCGGTATTGAGCAGCCCCGGCGATACACGAATGATCGGCCCGACATCACGGTCCACGGCATCGCACACGACACGACGATCCATCAGGAAATTGGCGACTTCCTCGCAGTCCTGGTGCTTGATGCGGAAGAAGGTGAAACCGGCGGAATGCTCCGGTGACAGCGGCGTGACCAGTTCCACCGACGGGTGTGCCTGCAAGCGTTTCTTCAGGTAGCTGTTGATGTCGTGAATGCGCGTCGCGACCTCGGCCTTGCCCAGTTCCAGATGCAGCTTGAAGGCTTCGGTCAGCGCCCAGCGGTGTTCGAACGAGTGGTAGCCGCCGTAGGTCATCACGGTGGAAAACTGGGTGGCTTCGGAGAAGGTCGGGATGGTCGGGGTCACGTCCTTTAGCTCGTCGGAACGGGCGCAGATGATCCCGGTGCCCCGTGGGCCGAACATCCATTTGTGGGTGCCGGCGATGAAGAAGTCGCAGTGCATGTCCGGGAAATCGACGTTCTCCACGCCGAAGCCGTGTACGCCATCGATCACGTAGAGGATGCGGTCCTTGTCGGCGCGGCCACGGTTTTTCTCGGCCACCAGTTTGCCGATCTCGCCGATGGGCAGCTTCACGCCGCTGCCGGAATGTACCCAGGTCATGCCCAGTACGCGGGTCTCGGGGCGGATGTTGCGTTCGATCGCGGCCAGCACTTCGGCGGTCGAGACCTTGTACGGGTCTTCGAACAATCTGATCTTGCGAACCTTGGTGCCGTCCTTCTGGGTGCGGTATTCGAACACGCTGTTGGCGGCGTAGTGCTCGTGTTCGCTGGTGAGGATTTCCTGGTCCGGGCGCACGTGGATGCCAGCGTAGATCATCGCCAGGCCTTCGGTGGTGCTGCCGGTCAGGGCGATCTGCGACGGCTTGGCTTTAAGGTAGCGACCGGCCCACACGCGCACGTCTTCTTCACGGCGTTCGGTTTCGCCGCGATGCCAGTCCATGGCCAGGCCGGGGTTGCGATCGAGGTTGGCGCGGTGCATCTCGATGGCTTCACGTACCGGGCGCGGGTGCGAGGTCACCAGGAAGTTGGCGAAGTGCAGGTAGTTCGGGTCCTGTGTGAACAGTTGGCGCAGCTGGTCCCATTTGTCCCCGGGCAACAGCGCTGGGCTTGCGGCCTGTGCGGGCAGGTTGACGGCCGAGGCCAGGGGAATGCCGGCCGCCAGAATGCCGGCCTGCTTGAGGAATGAACGACGGTTGGTCATGGGTTCGGTTCGCTTTGGCAAAAGGAAAAATCAGTTCTGCACCACAGGCCGGGAAGACTTCTGCACCTGGTCCCAGACCCGCAGGAAGTTGCCGCCCCAGAGCTTGGCGATGTCGGCTTCACTGTAGCCGCGGCTGATCAGTTCGGCGGTCACGTTGCGGGCCTCGCTGACGTCTTTCCAGCCGTCGAGGCCGCCGCCGTCGTTGAAGTCGGAACTGATGCCGACGTGGTCGATGCCGATTTTCTTCACGGCATAATCGATCGCATCGCCGTAGTCCTTGAGGGAGGCCTTGGGTTCTTCGTCGAGGATCGAATAGAGCTGGCTGGCGTATTCGCCGAAACGCTGCTCGGGCCAGACGGTGATCACCGGATCGCCGGGCATCAGGGCCATCTCCAGGCCTTGCAACGGTTGCAGGTCGAAGCGCGCGCGCAGGGCGTTGAGCTTGTCCAGAGTGGCCTGGCTCAGCGGGCGGATGTAGGTCGGGAAGCCGACAATCTGCACCACACCGCCGCTGTTCTTGATCAACTGCATTTCCGGATCGCTGAGGTTACGCGGGATGTCCACCAGCGCTCGGGGTGCCGAGTGGGAGGCGACCATCGGCGTGCGGCTCAGTTGCGCGACTTGCTCCAGGGCCTTGGTCGACATCTGCGACACATCGATGATCACGCCCAGGTCATTGAGGCGATGGACCGCCTGCTTGCCAATGTCCGACAGCCCGCCGAGGGCATCGCGCGAATCATTGAAGAACGGCAACGGCCGCGACGAATCGGCCCAGGCGTTGTTGCCCACGTAGCTGAAGCCGAACATGCGCATGCCTCGCGCTGCCCACTTGTCCAGGGCGTTGAGGTCATTGCCCAGCGGGTAGGCGTTGAGCATGCTGATGAAGATCGCAAACTTGCCTTCGCCATGCAGGCGCCGGAAGTCGTCGGGGGTGTAGGCGATGGCCACCTGATTGGGGAAGTCACGCACCATCGCGCTGATGATCCTGTAGCGGGTTTCCTGCTTGTGCCGGGCCTCGTCGACGAAGCCGGCAGTAGGCCGATGGGGCGCGTTGGCGCCGTTCCATATTTCCGGCCAGCCGAAGATCGTCAGCGCCGCACCGGACAGGCGCCCGCGGCCGGTCTTGACCAGGTCGAACTGGCCTTCGCCGTCCTTGTCGACTTCGTTGCCGGCGGTGCCGAAGTCCATGGGCACGGTGATGTGGCTGTCGAACGAGAGGATGCGCTCCTGCAATTGATCGGCCTGTTTCATCACCTTGACCGGGTAGCCGGGATTGTCCTTGAACCAGTAATCCCAGGCGGCAAGGCCTGCACCCGCGCTGATCGCCAGGGCCAGCGGCAGGCCGATGAAAAGAGCCTTTTTCGAACGTGGTTTTGTCATTGCCGTCTCAGTCAGGTTCGCCGTCGGGGATCAGGCGCAGGGGCCTTTGCTATCTGGGGGGAACGAGTGGCTGGGCTGAGAATTTAGTTGTTTGTGCCGGCCTCTTCGCTGGCAAGCCAGCTCCTACAGGGGATCACACAATCCCTGTAGGAGCTGGCTTGCCAGCGAAGCTCTTAAATTTTCAGCAGTACTGACCGTTCTAGCTTGGATAAAGCCTGCTCCATGGCTGACACAGGTAGGGCAATGACGATTTCTCGACGATGGTTCCTCGCGGGTCTGGCGCTGACCGGTGCCGCCGTGCCGGCGGTGTATTACGGGCATCGCGAACTGACCAGGCCGGACCCGACGATCACCCCCGGCGAAGCCTCGTTCGACGTGGCGGATGTTGCCGGCCAGCGGTTGGCGGATACCTTGCGCGGGGTCTGGCAGATTCGCTTCGAAGGTCGTGACGCCGGTATCGAAGGCTTGCCGCTGGAGGGGCTGGAAGTGTTCCTCGATATCGGGCACAAGGGCCGCGGAGTCAGTGGTTATCTCGACACCGCCGAGCGTTTGCGCTCCACGCAAGAGCCCCGTTACCGGGTGCTGGGCGATCTGTCCGGGGCCAACCCGAAGCAACTTGCCTGGCGACTGCTGGGTGCCAGCGGCTGCTGTGAGTACGAGTTCGACATGACCCTGGACGAGGTCTGGGCCGGTTTCGGCAACGCTGGCAGCGGCAGTCTCAGCGGGCGCGTGCTGGACCTGAAGCGGCCACTGATGCTGCCTGCCCAGGACAATCGCTTCATTGCCGTCAAACGGGTATTCCCCGAAGCCCGCGAGCGCACCGGCCTGAATCCGGCCCTGCTCGCCTGGCTGGTATCGCCGGAGCACCGGTTGTTCCACCAGCTCTGGCATGCCTCCCGGGACAAATGGCACAAGCTGTCCGAAGACCAGCGCGGCGCCTTGCGCGGGCTTGGCTGGCAGCCCGGCCCACGGGACAAGGAGCGCGACGCCCGAGGGGCGCGCAAGGATCGCAACGGTTCGGGCGTGGACTTTTTCTTCATGCACCGGCACATGCTCGGCACTGCACGTTCGATGCAGGACTTGCCCTCCTGGACGCATTTCCCGTTGCCGCAGCCGGAACTGGCCCGGGACCGGTCCGGCTTTGCACGTTATTTCGACAACCACGACGGCACCGCGCTGCCACCGACCTGGCTGGCCGAGGACGATGACGAGTACACGCAGTGGGTCAGCGACATCAAGACCGCTGAGACGTATCACAGCAATTTCCAGGTCTGGGAATCGCGCTACCGTGATCCACGCTACCTGTCGACGCTGACCCTCGGCCAGTTCGGCTCGGAGGTCGAACTGGGCCTGCACGACTGGCTGCACATGCGCTGGGCTTCGGTGCCGCGTGATCCGTCGAACGGTCAGCCAGTGCCGTTTGCCCGTGATCCGGCGGACTTTTCCGCACGTTGGTTCGCCGCGGAAAACGACTTCCTCGGCGACCCGTTTTCCTCCCATGTGAACCCGGTTTTCTGGCATTTCCACGGCTGGATCGACGACCGCCTGGAGGACTGGTTCCGCGCCCACGAGCGCTTCCATCCGGGGCAGGTCAGCCGGCTCCGGGTCAACGGTGTGCAATGGTTTGCGCCTGGGCGCTGGGTGGAGATCGATGACCCTTGGCTCGGCCCGGTCACTCACGGCTGCAGCACCACCCCGGGGTTGCAGGCGGGCAAGTCAGTGGAAATGGACCCGGAAACCATGAAGCTGGCGTTGCGCATTACCTTTGGTGAGGACGAGAAAAAACTGGCGGGGCTGTTGCGCAAGGTGCCACAGCGGCCTTGGTATGCGCGCAATCTTAAGGCTAAACAGAGCCTGGCTTGATACCGCGTTATCGTTCTTCGCGAGCAAGCCCGCTCCCACACTGGATCTTGGTCGTACACAGGTTTTGTGTTCACTGAAGATCCAGTGTGGGAGCGGCGGTGCGGCGATCCGACTTGCTCGCGAAGGCGTACTCACTGACAACAGAAATTACAGAACCTGCCACCCCCCACCCAACGCTTTGTACAACGCAATACTGGCCTGCATCCGCGACAACCGCAGTTGCACGTTCAAATCCTGTGCCGCATACAGCGTGCGCTGGGTTTCCAGTACCGTCAGCAAGTCCTCGGCCCCGGCCCGGTAGCGGCTTTGCGCGATGTTGAACGCGGTCTGCGCCTGGCTCAGTTCTTCACTCTGCCACTGGCGCTGTTCATCCAGTCCGCGAATGCTGTTGAGGGCTTTTTCGACGTCGGCGAAGCCGTTGATGATTGCGCCGCGATAGGTCTCCAGCAGTTCTTCCTGGCGCGCCGTGGCCTTGTCGCGCTGGGCACCGAGGCGGCCGTTGTTGAACACCGGCGCGAGCAGCCCGGCGGTGAGGTTATAGAAGGGGCTGCGCAGGATATCGTCGGCCCGGTCGGCACCGGAGCCGACTTCGGCGGTGAGCGTCACGGTCGGCAGCATCGCGGCCCGGGCGACGCTGACGTCGGCCTGGGCAGCGGCCAGTTGGGCCT